>NZ_JBWOMN010000026.1:0-37477 GCF_056449545.1 Oceanicella sp.
TTCGGCGGACAGCGCGGCAACGGCGCTTTCGTCGCCGAGCAAGGCCCTGGCCGCGATCAGCCCGCCAAAAACCTCCGAGGACGGCTTGACGCCGTTGCCATCGAGGAATGGGTGTTCGGGCAGCCAGGTCTCCAATGCAGCGTTGTAGGTTTCCTGATCTGCCGATTTCATGTCTGGCAGGTCAACCGCCGGCGGCGACTTGCAAAGCAGCGCGGCCATCCGGCTGCCGTTGGCGGTCTTCGTCGCGCAGGCTCTGGGCTTGCCGTTTGGTGAATTCGATCGCCATGCGCTCGTCAAAACACCCGATTTCGGGAACCGGCGCTTCTATCCCCTTGTCATGGAGCCAGACCCACGCGTCCTGCGCCGCGCCGGTTCGCCCCAGCAGCATGATCGGTGTCCGACTGTCGCAGGATAGCTCTGACGCATCCGTCATGAAGGCTGCAAAACCGTCCTGAGTGACGCGCATGCGCGCTTCATCAAGGCCATCGAGGATCAGCGCGACCTCGCCGCCGAGAACCGGCTGATGCAGGCTGTCGCTTTCAGCCGAGGCATCCAGAATCCAGCGATGGAATAGGTCATTGATTCCTCGCATCATGGGTGCGCCGCGCGCATCTTGATACGCTTTCGGGCCGGCAAGCGGAAGCTTTTGCGCGGGTTCGCGCGGCGCCTGCGCCCCGGGGCCGATGAACTGCCGGGGCCCGCCGCGCGCCTAGCCGCCGGAGGATTGCGCCGCGTCCGCCGCGATCGGGGTGGCGACGCCGTAGCGATCGTCGGGACCGTCATAGCTGTAGAGGAGCCGCGCGCCGGTCGGGACCTGCGCCACCATGCGCCCGACCTCGGATTTCCGGCCCTTCCGGGCCTTGCGGGCGGCGGGGCGCAGGGGATAGGCGAGGATCTCGGCGCTGAGCGGGCGGCCCAGCGCGTCGCGGGTCAGCACCCTTGCGCCGTGGCGGGTGAAAGCGGCGACCCCGTCGGGGCCGGTGCGGGACCAGCCCAGCGGGCGGCCTTGGGAGTCATAGAGGTAATCGTCGCGCCAGCGCCGCTCGGCGTAGAGGAACGGGTCGGAATAGCGTTCCTGCCGTTCGGGGGCGTCGTAGCTCACCGACCGGATGCGGCCCTGATCGTCATAGACCCGGGTCTCGCGCGGCGGGAAGGCCATGGAAACGAAGGCGGGCGCCGAGTAATGCACGCCGTTATTGGCGAACACGCCGATGTCGACGCGCTGGCTGCGCAGTTCCGGCGCGCCGGGGACGGAGATTTCGTCATGCCAGGGGATGACGATTTCCGCCGCGGTTCCGGCCGCGTCCAGCGGGGTGATGCGGATGCGGGTGGCGTCGCCGCGCAGCACCACCCATTTGAAGGTCAGATCGCGCCCGTTGGGGTCGCGGGTGGCGGCGGCGGAAACCACCATGCGCCGTTCGCCCGCCGTGCCCCGCGCGATGCGCGCGATCGCCGAGGGCGTGTCGAACAGGGTCTCGCTCAAGCCCTCGCCGAACAGCTCGATGCCGGCCACGGGGCGGTCTTCCTCGACCACGCGCAGGCGCACCATGGGCGGCAGCCCGTCCACGGTCAGCAGGTTGGCGCGGCGCACGATCTTGCTGATCGCCAGCGCCTTGCGGTCGAACACCGTGGGATGCGCGCGCCCGCTGAGATAGGCGTTGACCGAGGTCACGTGCTTCTGGCCCCAGCGCAGCAGGGTCTGGATCGTCGGCGCCAGCAGCCCGTTCTTCACCGCGAAGGCCTTTACCTCGGGCTGCAGGGCGGCCATGGCCAGTCCGATCGCCAGCAGGAACCGCTGGTCGGACCCCGACGAGCCCTGCGAGGTCACCGCATACGGCGTGTTGGCCGGGAACACGTCGCCCCAGAACGGGTCGTGGTCGTTATGCTCGGGATAGACGTAGATCTGGTTGGAGACGTATTGGCGGAACAATTCGCGCGCGCCGTCGGGCGAGGTCAGCGCCTGGCGGGTCATCGACCGCCAGCCCGGGCCGCCCTTGCGCGCGGTCGAGGAATTGCCCAGCGTCGGCGCGCCGAAATCCAGCGGCCGCTTCAACCCGTAGTCGAACCCGGCCCGGCGCGCCGCCGCGTCGTATTCGACCCGCGCCAGCTGGGGCAGCTGATCGGCGGGCAGCAGCGAATGGCCGCGATCGAGATTGTCGTAGAGGTCGCCGCCATTGCCCGCGGCGCGCCCGCGCCGATACCAGAGATTGACCAGCCGCCCCAGCTTGCCGTCCCGGCCGCTGACCGGGCCGGGCGGGCGAGCGTCGGGAAAATCGAAGAAAATGCGGAACGACCGGGTGGCGGGCGCGAACAGCGCGTTGGCCTCGCTGACCGGCGCGACGCCGTCGACCACCTTCGCCGGGACCGGGGCGGGGACCGGGCGCACGGCCTCGGGGGGCGGCGGGGTCCGCATGCGCTGCAGGATCGCGGCGAATTCCGGGTCGCCGGCGAACCCCGCGAAGGCGGGTTCGGCGAGGGTCTCGTCAACCGCTCTGAGCCCCAGATCCACGGCGCGCGACAGGCTGGCCAGCGCCCCTTCGCGCTCGCCCAGATGAGCGCGCACGGTGGCGAGGCTGTAATGCATCGCGTACATCTCGGGATAGGCGCGGATCACCGCCTGAAGCAGCGCGGCGCTTTGCCTGAGATCGCCTTTGCTGAAGCTGAAGGCGATCTGGCGCAGCTGGTCGAGAAACGCCGGCTGGCTGAAGGGGGGGACCTCCTCGGGGCGGCGCGGCCGGAAATTCGCCGGTCGCGCGGCGGGCGCGGTCCTCTGGGCGGTCTTCTGGGCGGATCGCGGGGTTTTGGCGTCGGCCTTGGCGTCGGCGGGCCGGGCTGCGGGGGTCGGCGCGGCGGCGGGCGCCGATTGCGCGCGCAGGGGCGGGGCCGGCGCAAGCGCAAGCGCGAGGGCCAGACTGCCGGCCAGCGCCGCGAACCGGCCGGTGCGGCGCGAAAGACGGGCGGCGCATGGGGGTGGGGTCATCTCGGGGTCTCCATCATGCGCATCGGCGTTCAGATCCGAACCGGGGGTCAGGGGCGTTCATGGGCGTTCAGTGGCGGACATGGCCCGGACATGGCCCGTTCGCGCGGGGATCCCACCCGCCGCCCGGCGGCGGCCCCGGCGCTCATGGGCGGATCGCCACCTTGGCCCCGGCAAGGAGAGGACGCAAGCGCGCGTGGCGGGGCGCGCGCGCCGCGGCGCCTGTTTCTTGCCGTATTTGATCGCTTTCGTTCGGTTTTGCATTATTTTCGTTCACGAAAGGGACACTTGCTTGCAAAGCGATCGTCATCTCGGCAGAGTAGGCCGCACAGGTTAACGCAATCTCTGGAGACATGAACATGCTTCGCAGAACCTTCATTGCGGCGGGCGTTCTCGCCGCGACCGCGATCGCCGCGCAGGCGGAACCGGTCAAGATCGAGTGGTGGCACGCCATGGGCGGCACGCTGGGCGAGACGGTCAACGCCATCGCCGAGAAATTCAACGCCTCGCAGGGCGACTACGTGCTCACCCCTGTCTACAAGGGCAATTACGAGGAAACCCTGACCGCCACCATCGCCGCCTTCCGCGGCGGCGAGCAGCCCAACATCGTGCAGGTGTTCGACGCCGGCGCCGCGACCATCATCGGCGCCAAGGGCGCGGTGATTCCGGTCGCCGACCTGATGAAGGACAAGGGCGTCGCCTTTGACGCCGACGACTACATCTCCGGCGTGCGCTCCTTCTACGCCGATTCGAGCGGCAAGATGGTGGGGATGCCGTTCAACTCCTCGACGCCGATCCTCTACTACAACATCGGGGCGCTGGAGAAAGCCGGGGTCAAGCCGCCCAAGACCTGGGAGGAGTTCGAGACCATCGCCCCCAAGCTGAAGGCGGCGGGCTATGTCGCGCTGTCCCAGTCGCACACGCCCTGGATCTTCACCGAGAACTTCTTTTCGCGCCACGACATCCAGTTCGCCACCAACAACAACGGCTATGACGGCCCCAAGGGCACCAAGATCCTGATCAACTCCCCCGAGATCAAGATGCACTTCACCAAGGTGAAGGAATGGCTCGACAACGGCTATTACAAGTATTACGGCGCGGGCTGGGGCGACAACCAGCAGCCCTTCGAGCGTGGCGAAGTCGCCATGTGGCTGGGGTCCTCGGGGTCCTTCGGCGGGCTGAAGAAATCCATGAGCGCGCCGTTCTCGGCCACCTATCTGCCCTACTGGGCCTCGATCGACGGCGCCGGCACCAACACCTTCATCGGCGGCGCGGCGCTGTTCGCCATGTCGGGCAAGTCGGACGCGGAGAACAACGCCACGGCGCGTTTCTTCGAATTCCTGTCCTCCAAGGAAATCCAGCTGTTCTGGCACAAGCAGACCGGCTACGTGCCGATCACCAACGCCGCCTATGAACTGGCCAAGTCGCAGGGCTACTACAAAGAGGTGCCCCAGGCCGAGGTCGGCATCCTGCAGCTGTCGCTGCCGGGCGGCAAGTGGACCAAGGGCTATCGCATGGGCTTCTACGTGCAGATCCGCGACGTGATGACCCGCGAATACGGCAAGATCTTCGCCGGCGAGACCTCGGTGGATGAGGGCTTCAAGGTCATCGAGACCGAAGGCAACAAGCTGCTGGAGCGGTTCGCCAAGACCGCCGGCTGAAGCCGCGCCCGACGCCCGCCGCGCCCCGCCCGACGCGGGGCCGGCGGGTCTGACGCCGCAGGGAGGCGCGCGGGCCGCGCCTTCCCGCATCCGCCCCGCCGCGCGCCGTCCGCCAGGATCCGGCGCGCGCAGGTCCGACCAGTCTCCGCGCCCCCCGGGAGCCGACATGAAAAAAATGCAGTTCAACCGTTCATGGCTGCCCTATCTGCTGCTGGCCCCGCAGATGGCGATCGTGGCGATCTTCTTCCTCTGGCCGGCGGGCGAGGCGATCAAGACCTCGTTCTTCATCGAGGACCCGTTCTTCGGCAACTCCACCTTCGTGGGCGTCGACAACTACACCGACGCGCTCACCCGCGCCGATTACGGGCGCTCGGCCTTCTTCACCCTGGTGTTCACGGTGGTGGTCGCCGCCGCCAGCCTCGGGCTGGCGCTGATGCTCGCGGTGTCCGCCGACGCGGTGCTGCGCTGGCAGGGCGGCTACAAGACCGCGCTGATGTGGGGCTACGCCATCGCGCCGCCGGTGGCCGGGCTGATCGGCGGCATGATGTTCAACCAGCATATCGGCCCGCTGTCGGATTTCATGCGCTTCCTGGGCTGGGATTTCACGCTGGGCGTCAATTACTGGGACAGCGCCTGGGCGATGATCGTGGTCGCCACCTGGAAGCAGATCCCGGTGAATTTCATCTTCTTCCTGTCCGGGCTGCAGGGCATCCCCAATTCGCTGAAGGAGGCCGCGAGCATCGATTGCCGATCCGCGTCGCGCCGTTTCTGGACCATCGTGTTCCCGCTGCTGGCGCCCACCTCGTTCTTCCTGCTGATCATCAACATCACCTACGCCTTCTTCGAGACCTTCGGCATCGTTGACGTGATGCTGAACGGCGAACCGGGCAACAACCCGGTGACGCTGGTCTACAAGGTGTATCTGGACGGCTTCCGCGGTCAGGATCTGGGCGGATCGTCGGCGCAGTCGGTGGTCCTGATGATCGCCGTGTTCATCCTCACCGTGGTCCAGTTCCGGCTGATCGAAAGACGGGTGCATTATTCATGAAACCGAAACATCAGATCTATCATCACGCGGTGCTGATGCTGGGCGCGATCCTGCTGATGGCGCCGGTGATCGTGGCCTTCCTGTCCTCCACCTACACGGCCCAGGAAATCTATTCCGAAGGCCTGCGCATCGGCTGGGGCGGCGAATTCACCGAGACCTATTCCACGGTGCTGCTCAACGAGGGCGGCTTCACCAAGAAGGTCACCGGCCTGCTGATGACCAAGAACAGCTTCATCCTCGGTTTCGGCTTCGCGCTGGGCAAGATCGTGGTGTCGATGATGGCGGCCTACGCCATCGTCTATTTCCGCTTTCCGCTGGCGTCGCTGTGCTTCTGGGTGATCTTCGCGACGCTGCTGCTGCCGCTGGAGGTGCGCATCCTGCCTTCCTATGAGGTGGTGCAGCAGATGGGGCTGCTCAACACCTACACCGGGCTGATCGTGCCGCTGATCGCCTCGGCCACCGGCACCTTCTTCTTCCGGCAGTTCTTCAAGTCGATCCCCGACGAATTGCTGGAGGCGGCGCGCATCGACGGCGCCGGACCGTTCCGGTTCTTCTGGGACATCCTGCTGCCGCTCAGCAAGACCATGATCGCGGCGATCTTCATCATCATGTTCGTGGTCGGCTGGAACCAGTATCTGTGGCCAACCCTGATGACCACGGACGAGAGCTATTTCACCCTGGTGCGCGGCATCAAGCAGATCGTGCAGATGGCCATCGGCGCCGACATCCCCGCCTATAACGAGGCGCTGGCCATGGCCATTCTGGCGATGCTGCCGCCGGTCGCGGTGGTGCTGATCTTCCAGCGCATGTTCATCAAGGGCCTTGTGGAGACCGAGAAATGACAACCCCGACGCTGGTCATCGAGAAGGCCGTCAAGCGCTACCCCAACGGCGCGATCGCCGTGAAGGGCGTGGATATCGAGGCCAGGCAAGGCGAACTGGTGGTGTTCGTCGGGCCGTCCGGCTGCGGCAAGTCCACGCTGCTGCGCATGATCGCCGGGTTGGAATCCGTCACCGAGGGCGAGATCCGCATCGCCGGCAAGCGCGTCAACGACGTGGATCCGGCGGATCGCAACATCGCCATGGTGTTCCAGAACTACGCGCTGTATCCGCATATGACGGTGCGCAACAACCTCGCCTACGGGCTGCGGAACCGCAAGACTCCGAAGGACGAGATCGACCGCAAGGTCACGGAGGCCGCCGCCCTGCTGGAGATCGGAGAGTTCCTCGACCGCCGCCCCAGCCAGCTGTCGGGCGGCCAGCGCCAGCGGGTGGCCATGGGGCGGGCGATCGTGCGCGATCCGGCGATCTTCCTGTTCGACGAACCGCTCTCCAATCTCGACGCCAAGCTGCGCACGCAGATGCGGCTCGAAATCAAGCGCCTGCAGCGTCGCCTCGGCGTCGCCACGGTCTACGTCACCCATGATCAGGTGGAGGCGATGACCCTGGCGGATCGCATCGTGGTGCTCAAGGACGGGCTGGTGGAGCAGATCGGCGCCCCGGCCGACGTCTACGCCCGCCCGGCCACCACCTTCGTCGCCAGCTTCATCGGCGCGCCGGCGATGAACCTGCTCGACGGGGTGCTGGAAAACGGCGTCCTGACCATCGCCGGCACGGCGATCCCGCTGCCGGATGTCGGCCCCGGGGGGCGCGCCGAGGTCAAGGTCGGCATGCGTCCCGAACAGGCCACGCTGACGGCCGCGGGCCAGGGGCTGCCTTTCGACGTGGATGCGGTGGAGGAGCTGGGCGCCACCCGGCTGATCCACGGCCATGTGGCGGGCGCCGATCTGGTGATCTCCACCGACGCCGCGGCGCCGCCCCCGACCGAGGCGCGCATAGGCGTCGACATCGCGCCCGGGGATCTGCACCTGTTCGAGGTCGCCAGCGGCAGGCGGCTGTGATCGAAGATCGCGGGCGGCGCGGCGCGTGAGCGTCGCCGGCGCGCTGGCGGCCCGCCGGCCCGGCGCGAAACCGTCATATCTGGACCGGCGCTTCGATGCGCGGGGCAGGGCGCTGCCCTGCGCCGGCTCCACGGTGATCGCCCATGTCGATGACGCGACGCGGGCGGCGATGACCGTGGCGCGCGACGCGATGGCGGGGGCGGATTTCGCCGATTGCTGGGCCTGGCTGCCGCCGTCGAGCTACCACATGACCTATTTCGACCTGCTGCTGCATGATCGCCGCGGGCCGGGGTTTTGGCCCGACGATCTGGCGCTCGACGCCGACGGCGCCGCGGCCGACCGCCACGTCATCGCCCGCATGCGCGGCCTTGACGTCGGCGGCGCCGCGCCGTTCCGCATGCGCGTCGTCGGGGTCAACGCCTGGGGCGACGCCGGGATCGGGGTGCAGCTCGCCCCCGACGGCGCCGCCGAAGACGCCCGGCTGCGGGGGATGCGCGACCGCATGGCGGCGCGCCTGGGGCTGGCCGCGCGCCCCGGTCACGCGGCCTATGTGTTCCACGCCACGCTGGCCTATCTGATCGACTGGCCGGGCGTGCGGGCGGCGGGCGAGGCGGATCTGGCGCTCGCCGCCGCCTCCGAGGCCCTGCGCGCCGCGCAGCCGGTGTTCACGCTCGGCGCGCCGGAATTATGCCTGTTCGACGACATGACGGAATTTCGCGTGCAGATGGTGCTTTAGCCGGGATCCTTCAGGCATGCCGCGAGGTTGGCCGCCAAGCCCTCCAGCAGCGCCGGATACAGGCCGGCGCCGGGCGAAAGCCCCGCCCCGAGCGGGTCCAGCACGCCGGCGCGCGCCGGCGTTCCGTCAACCAGCATCGCCACCAGCCTGGGTTGGAATTGCGGTTCGGAAAACACGCAGTCGACGCCTGCCTCCTCGATCCGCGTCCTGATCCGGGCGATCCGCGCCGCGCCCGGGCGCGCCGCGTCGCCGAGACTGACCGCCCCCGCCGCCGGGATGCGGAAACGCCGCTCGAAATACTGATACGAATCGTGAAACACGATGAACCCGCGCCCCCGCGCCGGCGCCAGCGTCGCGTCGATGCGCGCCTCCAGCGCCGCCAGCTCCGCCGCGCCGACTGCGGCGTTGGCCGCGTAGGCGGCGGCGTTTTCTGGGTCGATCCGCGCCAGCGCGCGGGCGATCAGCGCCAGCCAGCGCCGGGCGTTCTCCGGGTCGAGCCAGGCATGGGGATCGATGGCGTCGTCGCCGCCGTGATCCTCCTCCGCCGCGTGGTCATGGTCGGGCTCGAACACCCCGGAGTCGCGGATCGGCAGGGTTTCCGTCTCCGGCTGCGCCAGCAGCGGGATCGAAACCGCGTCAGGCGCCAGCGACGCCGCGGCGCGCTCCAGCCATGGCGTCAGCGCCGGTCCCATCCAGATGATCAGATCCGCCTCGGCGATGCGGCGCGCCTGGCTGGGGCGCAGCGCGAATCCGTGCGGCGAGGCCCCGCCGGCGACGATCAGCTCCGGCGCTCCCACGCCCTGCATCACCTGCGCCGCGAGCGCATGCACCGGCGGGATGTCCGCCGCCACTTTCGGCGCGCCGATGCAGGGGGCGGCGAGGCTGACAAGCGTTGCGCTCAGAAAGGCGGCGAAATGGGCGGCGCGCATGGCGGTGTCTCCGTGATCAGGGTTGCGCCTGCTTAGCCGATGGCGTTATAGAGTAACAAGTAAAATGTAATAAGGTAACGAGATGACCGCGCCCGACACCCTCGGCCGCCGAGGGGCGACGAGCGACGCGCCCCCCTCGGCGCCGCTGGCCTTCGCCCGCCACGATCACGCCGCCTGCCGCGCCAGCTGCATGGCGGCGGCGCGGCGGATCTGCGCCGAGCGCGGGCTGCGGCTCACCCCGGTGCGCGCGCGGGTGCTGGATCTGCTGCTGGAAAGCCACGCGGCGCTCGGCGCCTACGCGATCCTTGAACGCCTGCGGGCGGAGGGGCGCGGCGCCCAGCCGCCCGTCGCCTACCGGGCGCTGGATTTCCTGGTGGCCGGCGGGCTCGCGCATCGGATCGAAAAACTCAACGCCTTCGTCGCCTGCGCCCGCCCCGGCGAACGCCACGACCCGGCCTTCATGATCTGCCGCGACTGCCGCGAGGTCGCCGAACTCAGCGCCCCCGCCGGCGCGGCGCTCGACGGCGCCGCGGCGCGGCTGGGCTTTGACATCGAGAACCGGGTGATCGAGGCCGAAGGGCTTTGCGCCGACTGTCGCGACCATGGCGGCCGCGCATGACCGCGCCGCTGCTGCGCGCCAGCGGGATCGGCGTCGCGATCGGCGGCGCCAGCATTCTCGCGGATGTGGATTTCTCGATCGCGCAGGGCGAGATCGTCACCGTGCTGGGGCCCAACGGATCGGGCAAGACCACGCTGCTGCGGGTGCTGGTGGGGGCGCAGAAACCCACGACCGGGACCGTGCGCCGGGCCGCGGGCCTGCGGCTCGGCTATGTGCCGCAAAAGCTGCATATCGAGCGCAACATGCCGCTGACCGTGGATCGGTTCCTGGCCCTGTCGGGGGTGCGGGACCGGGGCGCGCGCGCCGCGGCGCTGCGCCGGGTCGGGGTGGCGGATTGCGCGCAAAAGCAGATGGCGGCGCTGTCCGGCGGCCAGTTCCAGCGGGCGCTGCTGGCGCATGCGCTGCTGCGGGCCCCGGATCTGCTGGTGCTGGACGAACCCACGCAGGGGCTCGACCAGCAGGGCGTGGCGCGGTTTTACGAACTGGTGGCTGAACTGCGCGCCGAACGCGGCATGGCGGTGCTCATGGTCTCGCATGATCTGCATGTGGTGATGAGCGCCTCGGACCGGGTGATCTGCCTCAACGGCCATGTCTGCTGCGAGGGCGCGCCGCATGTGGTCTCCGCCGCGCCGGAATATCGGGCGCTGTTCGGGCTGGGCACGGCGGGGGCGCTGGCGCTGTATCAGCACCGCCACGACCACAGCCATTCGCATGACCTGGCCCCGGATGATCAGGCGGGCGCGGGGGCCGGCGATGCTTGACGATTTCATCATCCGCGCGGCGCTGGCCGGGGCCGGCGTGGCGTTGGCCGCCGGGCCGCTGGGCTGTTTCGTGGTCTGGCGGCGCATGGCCTATTTCGGCGACGCCACAGCCCATGCGGCGATCCTCGGCGTGGCGCTGGCGCTGGCCATGGAGATCCCGGTGATGGGCGGCGTGCTGGCCACGGCGCTGGCCATGGCGCTGCTGGCCTCGGCCGGGTCTGGACGGCTTTACGCCATGGACACGGTGCTTGGCGTCGCGGCGCATGCGGCGCTGGCGCTGGGGCTGGTGGCGGTGTCGTTCCTGCAGGGGGTGCGGGTCGATCTGCTGGGCTATCTGTTCGGCGACATCCTGGCGGTGTCGCGTCTGGATCTGGCGGTGATCTGGGGCGGCGCGGCGCTGACGCTGGCGCTGCTGGTCTGGCGCTGGCGGGCGATGCTGACCGCGACGCTCAGCCCCGATCTCGCCACCGCCGAGGGCGGCGACCCGCGGCGCGAGCAGCTGGCGCTGACCGTGGCGCTGGCGGTGCTGGTGGCGGTGGCGCTGAAGGTGGTGGGGGCGCTGCTGATCACCGCCATGCTGATCGTGCCCGCGGCCGCCGCGCGGGCCTTCGCGCGCACGCCGGAGCAGATGGCGGCGCTGGCGGCGCTGATCGGCGCCGGGTCGGCGGGCGCGGGGCTGTGGGGCGCGTTCCGCTGGGACGCGCCGGCGGGGCCGTCGATCGTCACCGCCGCGGTGATCGCGCTGGCGCTGGCGATGCCGCTTGGCGGGGCGCTGTCGCGGCGGCGCGGCGAATAGTCGGCGCAAGGGCCGCCGATGTCGCAAACGCCATTGATTCGCGCCGCCGGGCGGGGTTGAGTGCGTCACGCCCGGGAGCCGAGCACATGATCAAGACCACGCCGCGCCACGCCAATGCCCGCCACGCCAATGCCCGCCCCGCCCGGCGCGAGGCCCGGGCATGAGCGCCCCGGATTTGGAAACCCTCGACCCGCGCGGCCTGATCCGCGAGGCCTATCGCATCGAGGGCGTCACCGCCCCCGATTGCCGGGCGATCTTCTTCGACTGGGCGCTGGGGCGCGGCGCGGCCGAGGGCTCGCCCGCGGCCATCGCCGCGCTGCTCGCCCATTACGGGCCGGGCGCCGAGGGCCACCCCATGACCGAGGTTCTGCGCCAGGGCGCCGCCGGCCCGGGCGCCGATCGCGACCGCCCCTCGCGGCGCCGCCGCATGATGCGCAAACCCTGACGGCGCGCCCGTTCCGGACCTGACCTGCCCCGGGGGGGGGGCCGTTCAGGCCAGCGTCGACAGGATGCGCGCCCAGCTGCGGATGCCCTTGTGAAAGCTGCGCATCTCGTATTTTTCATTGGGCGAGTGGATGCAGTCGTCGTCGAGCCCGAAGCCCACCATCATCGATTCCATGCCGAGGATCTTCTGGAAATGCCCGGCGATGGGGATCGAACCGCCGCAGCCGATGAAGGCGGCGTCGTTTTCCCATTCCGCGCTGAGCGCGTCGCGCGCCGCCGCGAAAACCGGCGCGCCGGTGTCCATCACCGAGGCTTTCGAGGATCCGTGCTCGATGTATTCGACGCGGCAATCGGCGGGCAGGCGCGCCGCCACATGGGCGTGCAGCGCGGCGCGGATGGCGTGGGGGTCCTGATCGCCCACCAGCCGGCAGCTCACCTTGGCCGCGGCCCGGGCCGGGATCACCGTCTTGAACCCGTCGCCGGTGTAGCCGCCGATGACGCCGTTGAATTCGCAGGTCGGGCGCGACCAGATCTGCTGCAAGGCCGGCCGGTCCGATTCGCCGGCGGGGAATTCCAGCCCGACCTCGCCCAGGAACCCGGCGGCGTCGAAATCCAGCTTTTCCCACTGCGCGGCGATCTCGGCGGGCAAGTCGGGCACGGCGTCGTAAAAACCTTCCAGCGTCACCCGACCCGCGCCGTCATGCAGATCGGCGAGGATGCGCGCCAGCACCCGGATCGGGTTTTGCGCCGGGCCGCCATACATGCCCGAATGCAGGTCGCGCGCGGCGGCGTGGATGACGATCTCCTCGCCCATCAGCCCGCGCAGCATGGTGGTGATCGCCGGGGTCCTGGAATCCCACATGCCGGTGTCGCAGATCAGCGCGAGGTCGAGCGACAGCTCCGCGCGGTTGGCCTCCAGGAACGGGACCAGCGAGGGCGAGCCGGATTCCTCCTCGCCCTCGAACAGCATGGAGATGTTGGCGGGCAGGGCCCCGGTTTCGGCGCGCCAGGCGCGGCAGGCCTCCACGAAGGTCATCAGCTGGCCCTTGTCGTCGGCTGCGCCGCGGGCGCGAATCAGTTTCGAACCATCGGCGCGGGTCTCGATCCGCGGCGCGAAGGGGTCGGCGTCCCACAGGTCCAGCGGGTCCACCGGCTGCACGTCGTAATGGCCGTAGAACAGCGTGCGGCGGCCGGCGGGGGCGTCGGGGCTGTGGGCGACGACCATGGGATGTCCCTGGGTCGCGCGCAGTTCCGCCTTGAATCCCATGTCGTCGAGTTCGCCGGCCAGCCAGGCGGCGGCCGCGGCGGTGGGCGCCTTGTAGGCGGGGTCGGTGGAGATCGATTGAAAGCGCAGCAGCGTGAACAGGCGCTCGATCGAATCGTCGAGCGTCGCGTCCACCCGGTCGAGAACGGCGGCGAGTTGGGTCATGCGAAGCGTCCCTGAATGCGAATTGGTCTGTCCCCGGAGCGGGGGCCGTCCCGGCGTCTGACGGATTGGCCCGAGGATTGGCGTTTTGCGCGCCGGAGTCCAGATCCGGCGGGCGCGCGTGGCGCGGGGGCGACGCCGCGTGAATTTTTTCATTGAAATCGCCTGATGAATTGGGGGCGTCGTCGATGCAGATCGACTTCAGCGGCGGCGACCGGCTCGCCGGATCGCATTTTCGCCGACACGATGGTGGGCTGCGCCGGGGACGACGCCATCTTCGGGGGGCTGGGCGACAAGGAGCGCCACGACCTGTCCGGCGCCGACAACATCCCGAGCCCGCGGCCCTCGACCATCCGCCAGCCGGGGCGCATGGCAGACGACGCGGCGAACGCCGCCGGTCTGTCCAAGACCACCATATCGCGATTCCTGAACGGGAACCTGGAGTTGCCCGACGCGACGCGGCGCCAGATCGAGGCGGCCATTGCCAAGCTCAACTACACGCCCAATCCCCATGCCCGGCGCCTGAGCCTCGGGCGCACCGACACCGTGGGGCTGGTGGCGCCGGACATCGCCACGCCGTTCTTCGCCACCCTGGTCGCGGCGATCGAGGCCGAGGCGGACCGGCGCGGGCTGGCGCTGTCGCTCCACGCGACGCTGAACCGGCCGGAGCGGGAAAGGCACTATCTCGAGGCGATCCAGCGCAATCACGTGGATGGGCTGATCTTCATCACCAATCACCCGGATGACGGCGATCTGTCGCGCCGCATCAACGCCGCGGGGCGGGTCGTGGTGGTCGACGAGGACGTGCCCGGCGCCCGCGTGCCGAAGGTGTTTTGCGACAATGAGCAGGGCGGCTATCTCGCCGGTCGGCACATCGCCGAGGCCGGGCATCGCCGGGCGCTGTTCGTCGGCGCGGTGGACGACATGCTCAGCGCCAAGCTGCGTTTCGCCGGCTTTCGCCGCGCCATGCGCGAGGTCTGGGGCGAATCGGCGACGGTGCTGCGCCATGAAGGCGGCTACAGCGTCGAATTCGGCCGCGTGGCGGCGTCGCGCTTCGTCGCCGAGGGCCGCCCCGCCAGCGCGATCTTCGCCACTTCGGACGAGCTTGTCATCGGGGTCATGGAGGTGCTGCGCGCGCATGCGCTGAGCGTGCCGCATGACGTTTCGCTGGCCGAGGGCAAGACGTTCGCGCTGATCCAGATCAATCTGCAGGCGCTGGTCTTCAACCAGATGAACGAGGGCGCCCAGGCCGCCGCCGACGCCGCCGGGGACAAGCTGCCGATCTCCAACGCCAACAACGATCCGGCGGCGCAGAACAGCGCCATCGAGACCTATATCCAGCAGGGCGTCGACGGGTTCGCGGTCGTGGCGATCGACGTGCACGGCATCATGCCGGCGGTCCAGCAGGCCGCCGCCGCGGGGATCCCGGTGGTGGCGATCGACGCCATCCTGCCCGAGACCGGCCCGCAAAGCGCCCGGATCGGGGTCGACAACCTGAAGGCCGGCGAGGCGCCGGGGCGGTATTTCGTCGACAACGGCTACGCCGCGGACGCCAGGCTCGGCGTCGTGGGGGCGCTGAATTCCTTCATCCAGAACATCCGCCAGGACGGGTTCGAAACCACGGTCAAGGGCGCCGGCGTGCCGGTGGTCGGCGTGGTCGACGGCCAGAACGTGCAGGACATCGCGCTGTCAGGCGCGGAAAACCTGATGACCGGCCACCCCGACATGACCGCCATCTACGCCACCGGCGAACCGGCGCTGGTCGGGGCCATCGCCGCGGTGGAGAGCCAGGGCCGGCAGGCCGACGTGAAGATCTTCGGCTGGGATCTCACGGCGCAGGCGATCAGCGGCATCGACGCCGGCTGCGTCGCCGCGGTGATCCAGCAGGACCCCGCGGGCATGGGCGCGGCGGCGGTGAAGGCGCTGGGGGCGCTGGCGACGGGCGGCGCCGTGGAGACGGTGATCTCGGTCCCGGTCACCATCGTCACGAAGGGCAATGTGGACGATTTCCGGAGCGTGTTTCGGTGATCGGCGGGGGCTCGCCCCCCCCGTCGCGCGACGCCGCCCGGCCGCTGGTGTCGCTGTCGGGCATCGTGAAGAATTTCGGATCGCATCAGGCGCTGCGCGGCGTCGATCTCGACATCCTGGCGGGCGAATGCCTCGGGCTCGTCGGCGACAACGCCGCGGGCAAGTCGACGCTGACCAAGATCATCTCGGGCCAAGATCATCTCGGGCGTCTGCATCCCGGATGGCGGGGTCATGTCGATCTGCGGCGAGCGGGTCCGCCTGACGGGGCCGGCGGACGCCCGCGCCCGGCGCATCGAGATGGTGTTCCAGGATCTCAGCCTGTGCGACCATGTCGACGTGGTCGGCAACCTGTTTCTGGGGCGCGAGCTGACCCGGGGGCCGTTTCTCGACCAGGCGCGCATGCTGCGCGAGGCCCGCGACATGCTGGACGCGCTGGGCATCCGCATCCCCAGCCTGACGCGCAAGGTGGCCAATCTGTCCGGCGGCCAGCGCCAGGCGATCGCCATCGCCCGGGCGGCCAGCTTCGCGCCCGACGTGCTGATCATGGACGAGCCCACCTCGGCGCTTGCGGTGGCCGAGGTGGAGGCGGTGCTGGCGCTGATCAACCGGGTGAAATCCAGGGGCGTCGGCGTGGTGCTGATCTCCCATCGATTGCAGGACCTGTTCCGGGTCTGCGACCGGGTCGCGGTGATGTACGAGGGAACGAAAGCGGCCGAGCGGCGCATCGGCGAGACCGATCTGCAGGATCTGGTCAACCTGATCGTCGGCGAGGGGGGCGCAGGTCGTGAGCGAGTATTCAGAGCGCGGCGCCGGATCGCCGCTGGCCGATTTCATCGCCGAGAACGCCGAATTGCTGTCCATCGCGCTGTTCTTCGTGCTGTGCCTGGTCTTTTTCGGCCTCGCCAGCGAGACCTTCTTCACCATCGGCAACCTGCTCAACATCCTGCGCCAGGCGGCGCCGGTGATGATCGTCGCGGTGGCCATGACGTTCGTCATCATCACCGCGGGCATCGACCTGTCGGTGGGGTCCATGGTGGCGCTGATCAACGCCCTGGCGGCGATCCTGCTGGCCATCTGGATGGACTGGGCGATCGCGCTGCCGCTGCTGATGCTGGTCGGCGTCGGCATCGGGCTGTTTCAGGGCTGGTTCGTCGCCTATCAGGGCATCCCCGCCTTCATCGTCACCCTGGCGGGGCTGTCGATCCTGCGCGGGATCGCGCTGCTGCTGACCCGGGGCTATTCGATCCCGATTTCCGACGCCCCGGGGGTCCTGTGGCTGGGGCGGGGGGCCGTCGCCGGGATCCCGGTCCCCGCGATCTTCCCCGCGATCATCCCCGCGATCATCGTCCTGCTGGGGTTCGTGGCGCTGTCGCGCACCCGCTACGGGCGGCGGATCGTCGCCGTGGGGTCGAACATGGAGACGGCGCGCCGGGTCGGCATGCCGGCCCGCTGGATCGTCGCCTCGGCCTACATGATTTCGGGACTGGCCTGCGCCGTGGCCGGCGTGCTGATCGCCGCCCGGCTCGGGTCGGGATCGGCCAACGCCGCCGTGGGCTTCGAATTGCAGGTCATCGCCGCGGTGGTGCTGGGGGGCGCCTCGCTGATGGGCGGCAGGGGCAGCATGTTCGGGACGCTGCTGGGGACGCTCACCATCGCGGTGATCGGCAACGGCCTGATCCTGATCAACGTGTCGCCTTTCTTCACCCAGATCGTGACCGGCGCCATAATCCTGCTGGCCATCTGGATGAACACCCGGCTGTTCGGGGCGAAGTGCCGGCTGCGGATCAGGAAGGGATAGGTCATGGCCGGCACGCTTTCGCCCGCGCATGTCGGGTCCGGCAAGGTGATGACCGTCGCCGGTCCGATCGCCGCCGAAGATCTCGGCGTCACGCTGATGCACGAACACCTGCAAAACGACTGCAGCTGCTGGTGGCACGCGCCGAGCGACCCGGCGCGCGCCTATCTGGCCGACGCGCCGGTGCGCATCGAGAACCTGGCGGAGCTGCGCCAGGATCCGTTCGTCAGCCGCCGCAACATCGCGCTGGACGACGTGGATCTGGCGATCGCGGAACTGGGCCAGTTCACCCGGGCGGGCGGGCGCAGCGTGGTGGACCCGACCTGCTGGGGCATCGGCCGCGATCCGGGCAAGCTGGGGCGCATCGCCGAGGCGACCGGGCTGAACATCGTCATGGGGTCCGGGTATTACCTCGGATCCTCGATGCCGCCGGGGAGGGCGGCGATCTGCGCCACACGGTGCTGTGCCACATGAACCCGTCGCAGGACGACCCCGGCTATCAGCGCGAGCTGGCGGACCGGGGCGCGTTTCTGGAATTCGACATGATCGGCATGGATTTCTTCTACGCCGATCAGGGCGTCCAATGCCCCAGCGACGACGAAACCGCCCGCGCGATCATGCGGCTGGTCGAGGCGGGGCATGAGGCGGGGCATTTCGACCGGATACTGCTGTCCCATGACGTGTTTCTGAAGATGATGCTGAGCGCCTATGGCGGCAACGGCTACGCGTTCGCGCTGCGCCATTTCCTGCCCCGGCTCATGCGTCACGGGATGGACGCCGCAGCGGCGCAGGCCCTGATGACGATCAATCCACGCCGCGTTTTCGACGTGAAATTCGCCGCCCGGCAAGAACTGCAAGGAACAGACGCATGAAAAGGAAAGTCCTCCTCGTCGGCGAAAGCTGGGTCAGCTCCGCCACCCATTGCAAGGGGTTCGATCAGTTCGCCTCGGTGACCTTCCACACCGGCTCGGCGCCGCTGCAAAGGGCGCTGGAGGGGTCTGACTACGAATTGACGCTGATGCCCGCGCATGAGGCGGTCGAGGGCTTTCCCTGCGATATCGAGGGCCTGCGGCGATGGGACGCCATCATCCTGTCGGATATCGGGGCCAATTCGTTCCTGCTGTCGCAAGCGGTCTGGGTGCAGTCCAGGACCACGCCCAACCGGCTGAAGCTGCTGAAGGACTGGGTGGCGCAAGGCGGCGCGTTGATCATGGTCGGCGGCTACCTGTCGTTTCAGGGCATCGACGGGCGCGCCCGCTGGCGGCGGACCCCGGTCGAGGACACGCTGCCCGTGACCTGCCTGCCCTGGGACGACCGGGTCGAGATCCCCGAGGGCGCGCGCGCCGAGGTGCTGCTGCCCGACCATCCGAGCGTCGCCGGGATCGAGGGCGACTGGCCGCCGCTGCTGGGGGTCAACGAGGTCGAGCCCCGCGACGCCGCGGGGGTCGAGGTCGTGGCGCGGCTGCCCGCGGCGCAGGGCGGGCATCCGTTGCTGGTGGTGGGCGGATACGGCAAAGGGGCGCACCGCGGTCTGGACCTCGGACATGAGCCCGCACTGGCTGCCGCCCGAATTCTGCGACTGGCCGGGATACCGGCTGATCTGGCGCAACCTGCTCGGCTGGGCGCTGTCCGGGGGGTGACGCCGGGCCGGCGCCGGGGCCACGCGGCAGGGGCGCCGCCCGGGGCGCCGTCGGGGCGCGAACCCATGACGGGGGAGCGGGCCAATTCCGGGCGGCATTGCTGCGCGCTCCGGCCAAGCCGGGGCGGATCAGACATCATGAGCCCACGATCGAATGCAGGTCGACGGCGATCGCCTTGCTGTCCTTCACGGTTTCCATCACCGCGAAGGAATGGGTCTGCATGACCCCGGGGAGCTTGCCGATGCGATCGCCGAGCACCTCGCGGTAATGGGCGATGTCGCGGGTCAGCACCTGCAGCATGAAATCGAAATGCCCGGCGATCATCAGGCAGCACTGGATCTCCGGGACCGTCACCACCGCGCGCTTGAAGCGTTCCAGCCCGTCATCGCTGCTTTGCTTCAGGCTCACATGCACGATCGTCAGGTGATTGAGCCCGATCGACGCAGGGTTGAGCATCGCCTGATAGCCGCCGATCACCCCGGTGGATTCCAGTCGTCGCACCCGTTCCGAACACGGGGTCTTGGTGAGGTTGACGCGCCTTGCGAGTTCTACGATCGACAGCCGACCGTTTTTTTGCAGCTCCTCCAGGATGCGTCGATCAATACCATCAAAATTCCTGCTCATACAGACAATTTTCCTTCTGTTTTCCCAAAAATCAGGAAAATATACTACATAATTGCATAGATTGGGCCCATTAACCAGACGAAATGCCTATACTGGTTTCAGGGGATACGGAACCCGAAATCACCCCGCTTCAGACCGGTTCGCCGGCCCGCGCACGCGGCGCGGGCATCCCCCCGGCCGCCGGTCCGCAGGCAAGACGGGCAAGGAACAGGACATTGGGAGCATGACGGCAAAACTTGTTATCGGCCTTGACGGCCACGGTTCTGGCGACAGGGCGCTGGCCTATGGGCGACGCATGGCGAAACTGATTGGAGATTGCGAACTGCTGGTGGTCTACGTCATCGAGTGGTCGCCCTATTCCTTCCAGACCAACGAGGAGAACGCGCAGCGCCACAAGCGCCGGGAGGAGGAGATCTCGGTCGCCATGGAGCGGGTCGTGGAGCCCGCCGTCGCCAGCCTGAAGGCCGAGGGCTTCGCCGCGCGCGGCCTGGTGCGCCACGGCGACGTGGCGGACACGCTGAACGCCCTGTCCGTCGAGGAGGGCGCCGATCAGATCATCGTCAGCCGGTCGTCGGAGGGCGGTTTCGCAAAGCGCATTTTCGGCAGTTCAACCGCCAATCTGGTGATGAGCGCCAGCGTGCCGGTCACGGTCGTCGGCTAAAAAAGGGATCCATTCATGAACATCAATCTCAAGACCCTGCTCGCGGCGGGGCTGGCCGGGGCTGCGGCGACGCCCGCCGTGGCGCAGGAGGCCATGAGCCTCGACCAGCAGGTGAACCAGGCGTTCGCCGCCTTCACCGGGCCGTTCGTCAGCTTCATCTTCGCGCCGCTTCCGGGCACCAGCTTTCCCTGGATCGTCATGTGGCTGGTGGTGGCGGCGTCGATCTTCACGCTGTATTTCGCCTTCGTGCAGTTTCGCTTCTTCGGTCACGCCATCTCGCTGGTGAAGGGCGATTATTCCGACCCTGACGACGCGGGCGAGGTCAGCCATTTCCAGGCGCTGGCCACGGCGCTTTCGGGCACGGTCGGGCTTGGCAACATCGCCGGCGTGGCGGTGGCCGTGGGCATCGGCGGGCCGGGGGCCACGTTCTGGATGATCCTCGCGGGCCTGCTGGGCATGGCGTCGAAATTCACCGAATGCACGCTCGGGGTGAAATACCGCAACGAATACGAAGACGGCACCGTGTCGGGCGGCCCGATGTACTACATCTCCAAGGGCTTCGTCGAACGCGGGGCGCCGGGGGGCAAGCCGCTGGCGGTGCTGTTCTCGGTGTTCTGCATCCTCGGCGCGCTTGGCGGGGGCAACATGTTCCAGGCCAATCAGGCCCATGCGCAGATTTCCGGCATCGTCGGCGATTATCCGGGCTGGATCACCGGCGTGGTGTTTGCGGCGGTGGTGTTCGCGGTCATCGTCGGCGGGGTCAAGTCCATCGCCCGGGTCACGGAAAAGGTGGTGCCGTTCATGGGCATTCTCTACGTGGGCGCGGCGCTGATCATCCTGCTGGTCAACTACGACAAGATCGGCTGGGCCTTCGGCGAGATCGTCGACGGCGCCTTCACCGGGCTCGGGGTCGCGGGCGGCCTTGTGGGCGCGCTGATCCAGGGCTTCAAGCGGGCGGCGTTTTCCAACGAGGCGGGCGTCGGGTCCGCGGCGATCGCGCATTCGGCGGTGAAGACCAAGGAGCCGATCACCGAGGGCTTCGTGTCGCTGCTGGAACCGCTGATCGACACCGTGGTGATCTGCACCATGACGGCGCTGGTCATCGTCATCTCGGGGCAGCTGATCAGCGATCCCGAAACCGGGCTCTATGTGCTGGACGGGTCGCGGATCGCCACCGTGGACGGCAACACCGGCGTCGCGCTGACCTCGGCGGCCTTCGCTTCGGGGATCAGCTGGTTCCCCTACGTGCTCGCCGTCGCGGTGGTGCTGTTCGCGTTCTCCACCATGATCTCGTGGTCCTATTACGGGCTCAAGGCCTGGACCTACCTGTTCGGCGAGGGCAAGACCACGGAACTGGTGTTCAAGGTGATCTTCTGCGTGTTCGTGGTGATCGGCGCCGCCGCCAGCCTCGGCCCGGTGATCGATTTTTCCGACGCGGCGATCTTCGCCATGGCGGTGGTCAACATCACCGCGCTGTATGTGCTGATGCCGGTGGTCAAGCGCGAGCTGAATTCCTACGCCAGCCGGTTGAAATCGGGCGAGATCAAGCGTTTCGTCCACTGACGACAGCGCGTGCGAGAATTGGAAAGGCGGGCCGTCGCGGCCCGCCTTTTTTTGTTCCGGGGGCGCATCTGGCGCGTTCGGGGCGGCTGTGGCGCGTTGGGCGGGGGTCAGCCGCGCATCCGGGTCCCGTCCGGGTCGAACAGCGGGCGCGCCAGCAGCCGGGCCTTGCGCATTTCGCCGAGGATCTCGATTTCCCAGCCATCGGGCTGCGCGGCGATCGCCTTCGGAACGTAGCCCAGCGCCACCGAGACCCCGGCGCCATGGGCGAAGCCGCCGGAGGTCACCCAGCCCAGCACCTCGCCGTCATGGCTGATGGGTTCGTCGCCGATCACGTCCGCGTCGCCGGCGTCGACCTTCAGCGCGATCAGGCGCAGCTTGCCGCCGCTGTCGCGTTCGGCCCGCGCCGCGGCCTTGCCGATGAAATCCGCGTCCTTGTCATGGGCCACGAAGCGGTCGAGCCCGGCCTCCAGCGGCCCATACAGGGGCCGGTATTCGCGCCCCCAGCTGGCCCAGTTCTTTTCCAGCCGCAGGGAATTCAGCGCCCGCAGCCCGAACAGCTTCAGATCAAAGGCCGCGCCCGCCTGCGTCAGCTTTTCGAACACATGGCGCTGATAGTCGCCGCGCATCCAGATTTCATAGCCCAGATCGCCGGTGTAGCTGACCCGGCCCACCAGGCAGGGCGCAAGCCCCGCGTCCAGGGGCCGGATCGCCATGAAGCGGAAGGCGTCGTTGGAGAAATCCGCGTCGCAGACCGCCGCCATGAGGTCGCGCGCGCGCGGCCCGGCGACGGACAGCCCGCACCAGATTTCGGACAGGGTGTCGATGGAGACCGAGCCGTCCTGCGGCAGATGCGCGTAAAAGTGGCGCAGATGGCATTCCTGCGCCGATCCGGCGCCGGCGAGGAAAAAGTCGTTGTCGCCCAGCCGCGCCAGCGAGAAATCGCCGATCAGCTTGCCGTTGTCGTTGAGCATCGGCGCCAGCGTCATGCGCCCCTGTCGCGGCAGCTTGCAGGCGAAGACGCGGTCGAGCCAGGCCGCGGCGCCGGGGCCGGTGACGCGGAACTTGCAAAAGCCGGAGATTTCCATCAGCCCGACGCGCTCGCGCACGGCTTTCGCTTCCGCGCCCACATGCGTGAAATCGCCGGAGCGGCGCCAGGACAGATCGTCGCTCACCCCCTCGGGCGCGAACCACAGCGGTTGTTCAAGCCCCCAGTTGTCGCCCATCACCGCGCCCGCGGCGATCATGCGGTCATGGATCGGCGTGGTGCGATAGGGGCGGGCGGCGGGCAGTTCCTCGTTGGGATAGCGGATGCGGAAGCGGCGGGAATAGTTTTCGCGCACCTTCTCGTTGGTGTAGCTGAGCGTCGCCCAGTCGCCGAAGCGCGCCACATCCATGCCCCAGACATCGAACCCCGGATCGCCGTCGACCATCCAGTTGGACAGCGCCAGCCCGACGCCGCCGCCCTGCGAGAACCCGGCCATCACCGCGCAGGCGCACCAGTAGCCGGGCAGGCCGCGCACCGGGCCGACCAGCGGGTTGCCGTCGGGCGCGAAGGTGAAGGGGCCGTTGATCGCCTGCCTTATGCCCACATGTTCGATGGCCGGGAAATGCCGGAACCCGACCTCCAGCGACGGGGCGATGCGATCGAAATCCGGCTCCAGCAGCTCCGAGCCGAAATCCCAGGGGGTGGTTTTGGGCTGCCACGGGGTGGCGGCGCGTTCATAGGTGCCCAGCAGCACGCCGTCGCGTTCCTGGCGGGTGTAGATCTCGCCCTCGAAATCGATGATGTGGATCATCTGCTCGCCGGTGGCTTTCTGGTGTTCGACCACCTCGGGGACGGTTTCGGTCAGCAGGTAATGGTGCTCCATGGCCAGCACCGGCAGTTCCAGCCCGACCATGCGCCCGACCTCGCGCGCCCAGAGCCCGCCGGCGTTGATCACGTGTTCGCAGGTGAAATCGCCCTTGTCGGTGGCGACGATCCAGCCGTCGGGGCCGCGGGTCAGGCTTTCGACCTTGTGCTTTTCCCTGATCTGCGCGCCGAGGATGCGGGCGGATCTGGCGTAGGCGTGGGTCGTGCCCGAAGGGTCAAGATGGCCCTCGATCGGGTCCCACAGCCCGCCGATGAATTGTCTGGGGTCGAGGATCGGGAAGCGGTCCCGGGCCCATTCGGGGGTGACGATTTCCAGCTCCATGCCCATGTAGCGCCCGCGCGCCCGGGCCTGACGCAGCGCGTCCATGCGGTCCTCGGTCTTGGCCAGCTGCACGCCGCCGGTCAGGTGCAGCCCGCAGGACTGGCCGGACAGTTCTTCGATTTCCCTGTATAGTTCAACGGTGTATTGCTGCAGCTTGGCGACATTCGGATCGCCGTTCAGCGTGTGAAAGCCGCCCGCCGCGTGCCAGGTCGACCCGCAGGTGAGCGTGTCGCGCTCCAGCAGGCAGACATCGCTCCAGCCGCGTTTCGCCAGATGATAGAGCACGGAGCAGCCGACGACGCCGCCTCCGATGACGATGGCGCGGTGATGTTCGCTCATGGCAGGCTCCCTTTGCTTGCGGAAACGATACCGCGGCCCTCCGCCGCGGCCCGCCAGTTTGAGACATGCATCTGTCGCAATCCGGCCGGGCGGCGCCCCCCGGGGGGACGGGGGGCGTCAGGCGGACCGGGCGAGGGCGCGCCGGACCCGGTCCCACGACATTTCCACCAGCACCGATCCGGTCACCAGCACGATCGCGGCCACCTGGAAGGCGCTGGGGAACTGGGCGAGGATCAGGATGGCCAGCGCCGCGGCGATCACCGGCTTGAGGAAGAACAGATACGAGGCGCGGGTGATGTCGGGCGCCGCCGCCAGCCCGCCGAACCAGACCATCTGCGTGAAGGTGGTGTTCCACAGGGCCAGGATCAGCAGCGACCACATGGCCAGCGGCGGCCGGTCGGCGATGGTCAGCGGGTTGACCCAGATCCCCCAGGCGGCGCCCACCAGCAGCCACAGCCCGATGCCGCCGATCATCATCGACAGCGCGATGATGCGCATCGCCCCGTGCTCGGCGATCACCGGGCGCACGATCACCGCGTAGAACGACCCGGAGGCGGCGCAGACGATCGCCAGGCCGACGCCGATCAGCGACCGGGCGTCGCCGGCCAGCGCCGCGATGGCGCCGTCGGTGATCAGCAGCGCCACCCCCAGCACGGCCAGCGCGCCGGTGACGATCTTCACCTGTCCGGGCCGCTGGCCGTTGATCAGCCAGTTGGCCAGCATCACGAAGATCGGCATGGTGGTGACCACCGTCGCCACCTGGATCACCGTGGCGTAGTCGAGCGCCCAGTGGAACGCCAGATAGGTGATCGACACGCCCCACAGCGACAGCAGCGCGATGCGCGGCCCGTCGCGGCGCAGCGGGGTGATCAGGTCGCGGCTTTCGGCGTGGAACTGCGACCAGACCACCAGCCCGAAACCGCCGATCAGGTAGCGCCAGACCGAGACCTCGGGCCCCGAGATCCCCGACAGCACGGCGAAGAATTCCGACGAGGCATGGCCGGTGACGCCGATGAGCACCGCCAGATAGGCCCAGCGCGGATCGATCTTCACGGGCAGACCTCGCGCGCGAAGGCGGCCAGGCTGCTTGCCAGCCTTGCGGGGCGCTCGACGGGCAGCATGTGGCCCGCGTCGTCCCAGTCCTCGCGGCGATGGTCCGGGATCGAGGCGGCGAGGCGGTCGATCACCTCGGCGTCGCGGAACACCCGGTCATGCAGCCCGGTGATCACCAGCGTCGGCGCGGCGATGCCGGCCCAGTCCGCGTTCCAGTCGGTGGCCGGGGAATTGCGCAGCAGGTTCATGTGCCCGTGTTCGGGGGGCAGCGGCGCGTAGTCGGCGGACAGGGCGTTCGGGCGCATCGCCGCCAGCGATTCGGGGTTGAGCAGCATGGGCATCAGCGCATCGGTGAACAGCCCGATGCCGCCAAACGCCGCCACCCTTGGCAGCGCGTCGTTGACCCAGGCGATGCGCGGCCCGATCTCGCGCAGGGTGTTGAGCAGCACCAGGCCCTCGGCCCTGGCGCCGCTCAGCAGGGCGCGGGCGGCGTAGAGCCCGCCGATGGACAGGCCGACGAGGATCGGGCGCGCCGGGGCGCATTCGGCCAGCACGCGGTTGAGGTCGTCGATGATCACCCGGTCGGTGATCTCCAGCCCGGGGCCGAAACGCGACCCCGCCTGACCGCGGAGATTCCACGACAGGGTTCCAAAGCCCTGCGCGCGCAGGGCGGGGGCCACCTCGGCCTCCCAATGGTCGGTGCTGCCGGTGAGCGCGTTGACGAACACGAATGTCGGCGCGCCGTCGCGGCCGGGCGCTTCGTGCAGCGCGAACAAGGCGTTGGAATCGTCGATTTCGATGAGCATGGTCTGGTGTCCCCCGCATGCCCCGGCCGGGTCTCGATCGCTCGACTCGGGGTTTTGGCGCAGGATAGGCGGGCGCGGCCCGCAAGGCGAGCGGTCAGACCTCGCAGCGATAGGAATCGTAGGCCACATCGCCGGTCCAGGCCCAGGCGGCGACGAAAGGCCGCGCGCCGGAGCGGCTGGCATGGGGCGCCGTCGAGGGGTGGAAGACCCGCGCGCCGGGGCCGAGCCGGCGCGGCGGCGATGGGCGAGGCCTCGGCGGCGAAAACCCCGGCCAGGGCCCGCATGAAATCGGGCAGTCGCGCATCGACGGGCATGGCCGCGCCCCCTGCGCAAACAAGTCAGAAATCGGTGGGGGCGCCGCCCTCGGCCTTGCGCCGGGCGACGAAATCGCCCAGTTCCTCGGCGATGCCGGGGGCGATGGGCGGCGCTTCGAATTCGGCCAGAATGGCTTTCCAGACCTTGTTGGCCCGGTCGGCGGTCCAGACCGCGCCGGCTTCGGACCAGGCCTCGTAATTGCGCCAGTCGGACAGGAAGGGTTGATAGAACGCGGTCTCGTAGCGGTCCTGGGTGTGCTGGGCGCCGAAGAAATGGCCGTGGGGGCCGACCTCCTTGATGGCGTCAACGGCGATGTCGTCCTCGGTGACGCCCACCGGCCGCAGATAGGCCTGCACCTGCTGAAGCAGTTCGCAATCCATGACGAATTTCTCATAGGAGGCGATCAGCCCGCCTTCGAGCCAGCCGGCGCCGTGATAGACCACGTTCACCCCGGCGCTCACATCGGCCCACATGGACAGGGTGCTTTCCCACATCGCCTGACCGTCCGGCGCGTTGGAGGCGCAGGCGTTGGAGGCGCGCATCGGCAGCCCGTAGAAGCGGCACATCTGTCCCGACATCTGGGTTGCGCGCATGTATTCCGGGGTGCCGAAGGCGGGGGCGCCGGATCTCATGTCGACGTTGGAGGTGAAGGATCCCAGCACGCAGCCGACCCCGGGGCGCACGCATTGCAGCAGCACGATCGCCGCCAGCCCCTCCGCCACGAATTGCGTGACCGCGCCGGCCAGCGTCACCGGCGCCATGGCGCCGGCCAGCGTGAACGGCGTGACGATCACCGGCTGGCCGCGCCGCGCGCAGCGCATGGCGCCGTCGAGCATCGGCCAGTCATGCTTCAGCGGCGAGGATGAATTGATGTTGGTGTACATGCGGGGCTGCGCTTCGAATTCCGCCTCGGACAGCCCGCCGGCGATGCGCACCATCTCCATCACGTCATCGACGCGCTCGGGCCCCAGCGAATAGGCGTGCACCGCCTTGTCGGTGAGCAGCAGCTTGTCATGCAGGCAGTCCAGATGCCGGGTCGAGGCGTGCAGGTCCATGGGCTCCACCGGGTAGCCGCCGGCGAAATGGATGCAGTTGAAATACTGCGTGAGCTTGACGAAATCGCGAAACGTCTCGCGGTCGCCGACCCAGCGGCCGCGATCCATGTTCATCGCGTTGGGGGGCGAGGACACGTTGCCGAACACCATGTTGCGCCCGCCGATGGTGATGGCGCGGTCGGGGTTGCGCGGGGTGATGGTGAAGCGCGGCGGCGCCAGCGCCACCTTCTCCATGACGAAATCCCGGTCCATGCGCACCCGGTCGCCGTCGGGGGTCACGTCGCAGCCGGCCTTGCGCAGCACGGCTTTCGCGTCCTCGTTGAGGAATTCGATGCCGATTTCCTCCAGCACCCGCATGGCGCCGTTGTGGATCGCCTGCACGCCTTCGGGGGAAAGCGGCTCGGTGGGGGCGTCGATATTGACCGGCGGGTTCCAGGGCGACTGGCTGATGGCGGCGCCGGCGTTGCGCCGGGCGTTGCCGGCGCGCCCGCCGCCCGCGCGTCTTCGTGGTTTGCCGTTCGTTCGCGTCGCCATGCCGGTGTCCTCCCTGACTGTTGGCACAGAGCAACAGGTCGGATCGGGCATTGCTGCGTCGGATGCGACCTTCTGAACGTCGCATTCCGGTTTCTTGCGGATGATTTCGGGGTTTTGCGCGGGGTTTTGCGCGGGGTTTTGCGGCGGGGGTTTTGCGGCGGGCGTGCGGGGGGCGTGCGGCGGGCGTGCGGGGGGCGTGCGGGGGGATCGGCGTCAGGCGATGCGCGCCAGCAGCGCCGGCAGATCGCCGATATGATCAAGCACGTGATCGGCATGGGGGGCGAGTTCGGCGCGGCCCGCCGGGCCGGTCAGCACCGCGATGTTGGCCGCGGTTCCGGCCGCGCGCCCGGCATGCAGATCGTGCAGGCTGTCGCCGATCATCGCCACCTCGCCCGGGCGCCGCCCGGTGGCGGCGCAGAAGGCGTCGACCATGCCCGGGCCGGGCTTCAGCCCGTGGCCGCTGTCATAGCCGCAGATGAAATCGAACCGGTCGAGCGCCCCGACCGCCGCCAGATGCGCGCGCGCCGGGGCCTCGCCGTCATGGGTGGCGACGCCGAGCGCATAACCCGCGCCGATCAACCCGTCGAGCAGCGCAGGCAGGTCCGCGACCGCCGGGATCATGCCCTTGTCGGCCACGTTCGCCGCAAGCGCGTTGGCCCGGTCCTCGATGGCGCCGGCGCTCCAGCCGTCGAGCATCCCGGCCCAGATCGCGGCGATGTCGGCGGTGGGCCCGGCGACGATGGTCGATCCGGGGGTGAAGGCGCCCGATTGAAGATCGAAGCCCACGGCGGCGCCGAGCCGCGCCTGCAGGGCCGGATCCTCCGGCGCCAGCATGGCCAGCGCCGCGCCGGCGAAGCCGCGCCAGGTGGCGCTGAAATCGAACAGGGTGCCGTCCTTGTCAAAGACGATGCCGGTGATCATGGGCGAATCCCGCGCTTGCGGGCGCGAGGCGCGGCCGCTGGCGCCGTTATGGCCGAGCGTCGCGCGTCGCTCAAGCCGATAGGCGCCGGGGCGGCGATCCGATTGGCCCCGGGGCGGCGTGCGCGGGCGGCGCGGGTCGCATTGCGCTTGGCGCGGGTCGCATTGCGCTTGGCGCGGGTCGCATTGCGCTTGGCGCGGGCGGGGCCGCGGGCTAGCCTGCGCCCGCCCGCCTTCGCACCGGAGATCCCATGAAAGCCGACCGCCCGACCCGCGCCGCCTACGCGCATTTCCAGCAGATGACGACGCGCCTGCGCGACAATGATTTCTATCACCACATGAACAACGCGGTGTATTACGAATACTTCGATACCATCCTGAACCAGTGGCTGATGGAAAAGGCCGGCATGGAGATCCCCGGCGGCGCGATCATCGGGCTGGCGGTGGAGACCCGCTGCGCGTTTTTCGCCAGCCTGGAATTTCCAGATCTGGTGAATGCCGGGATGCGGGTCGGGCGGGTCGGGCGCAGTTCGGTGACCTACGAGATCGCGCTGTTTCGCAACGACGAGGACCTCGCCTGCGCCGGCGGCCATTTCATCCATGTCTATGTGGACGCGAAAACCCGCCGCCCGGCGGCCCTGCCCGAACGCCTGCGCGCGGCGCTCGGCGCGTTGCGGGTCTAGATCAACGCCCCGATCGCGACGGCGATCAGCGCCGCGCCCAGGATCCGGGCCGGGACATGGACGATGGCGCCCGGCCCGCCGGCGGCGTTGCAAGCCGGGCATGGCGATCCCCTGTTCAGGATCGCCACCAGTTCGACACATGGGCGTCGCCTCGGCAACGCTTTGCGCGGGGCGGCGTCCCGGCGCGGGGGCTCAGCCGACGGATTCCGGCGCGCCGGCGCGGGGCAGGGCGGCGAAATCGAACAGATCCGCGTCCAGCAGATGGCTGGGGCGGATGTTGGTCAACGCCTTGAACATCACCTGCCGGCGCCCGGGCGACCGGCGTTCCCAGTCGTCGAGCATCCGCTTCACCTGCTGGCGTTGCAGCCCGTCCTGCGATCCGCACAGGTCGCAGGGGATGATCGGGTAGCCCATGGCCGCGGCGAAGCGGGCGCAATCGGCCTCGGCGACCAGCGCCAGCGGGCGGCACAGATGCAGGTCCCCGGCCTCGTTGCGCAGGCGCGGCGGCATGGTGGCGAGCCTGCCGCCGTGAAACAGGTTCATGAAGAAGGTTTCGAGGATGTCGTCGCGATGATGGCCGAGCACCACCGTCGAACAGCCCTCCTCGCGAGCGATGCGATAGAGATGCCCGCGGCGCAGGCGCGAGCACAGGGCGCAGTAGGTCCTGGTTTCGGGGATCTTGTCGGTGACGATGGAATAGGTGTCGCGGCAGTCGATGCGATGCGGCACGCCCATGCGCGCGAGAAACTCCGGCAGCACCGTGGCCGGGAACCCCGGCTGGCCCTGATCGAGATTGCAGGCCAGCAGATCCACCGGCAGCAGCCCGCGCCATTGCAGTTCGGTGAGCACCGCCAGCAGGGTGAAGCTGTCCTTGCCGCCGGACAGGCAGACCAGCCAGCGGGCGCCTTTCTCGACCATGGCGTAGGTCTCGATCGCCTCGCGCGTCAGGCGCACCAGCCGCTTGCGCAGTTTCTTGAATTCGGTGGTCGAGGGCGCGCCATGAAACAGCGGGTGGATGTCGTCATTGTCGCGCATGTGCGGGCCTCGGGGTCGGGGTCGGGGTTGGGGGGCATGGCGGGGCGGGGCGGGGCGGGCGTCAGGGATCGCGCGGGGGATCCTTGGGCGGCACCGGATCATGGCCCGATCCGCCCAGCGGGTGACACGAAAAAATCCGCTTGAGCGCCAGCCAGCCGCCTTTCAGGGCGCCGTGGGTCGCCAGCGCCTCCAGCGCGTAGCTGGAACAGGTGGGGGTGTAGCGGCAGTTGGATCCGAGCCAGGGCGAGATCACCAGCCGGTAGACATGCACCGGCAGGGACAGGATGCGCGCGCCGGCGCCCATCTTGCCGGCGCCGCGAGTCATGCGCCCTTGCCCTTGCGGCTGCCCTTGCGCCGCGGCGGTCCGCCGCGCCCGGCCTTGCCGTCATGCAGCCGCGCCAGCGCGGTTTCCAGATCGGCGAGCAGCGCGCGGAACGGCCGGTCGGCGGTGGCCTGCGCCCGCCCGATCAGCACGTAGTCCCAGCCGGGGCGGGCGCGGGCCGGCAGGATCTCGGCCGCGGCGGCGCGCAGGCGCCGCTTGGCGCGGTTGCGGGCCACGGCGTTGCCGACCTTTTTCGAACAGGTGTAGCCGATGCGGACCGGCGTCGGGCTCGGCTCGTCCCCGGGGCGCGCGCGGCCCTGCACCACCATGCCCGGCGCGCTCCAGCGCGGGGCGCGGGCCGCGGCGAGGAAATCGCGGCGTTTTTTCAGCACCGAAATCGCCGGCCCCGGCGTGGCCGCCGCGTCCGGGCAAGACGAAGGGGCGTCCGCCTGCCCCGATCCGGGTTTGGCGGACGCCCCTTGCATGGTCATGTCATCCTCGCGAGACCGATCCCGCCCGGCAAGGCCCGGGCGCGGGGATCCGGTCAGGCGGACAGCTTCTTGCGGCCCTGCGCGCGGCGCCGGTTGATGATCTTGCGGCCGTTCTTGGTGGCCATGCGCGAACGGAAGCCGTGGCGCCGGGCGCGAACCAGCCGGCTGGGCTGAAAAGTGCGTTTCATCGCTGTTCTCCTGGTCAGACGTCGCCAGCGGCGCCCGTTCGCGTCAGGCGCCGTCGCGGCCCCTGCGCTGTGTCATTCGAATTCGGAGCCGCGCGTATAGCTCGCGGCGCCGGGCAAGTCAATCGGCGTTGCGGGCGGCGCGCCCCGAAATCAGTCCCGAAATCAGTCCCGAAAGCGGGCCGGAAACCGCCGGCCGCCGCCGCCCGCGCGCCCCGAGCGAGGGTCCGACGCAGGTTCCGATTCGGGGTCTGATTCGGGGTCTGATTCGGGGTCTGATCGGCGCCGCGCATTGTCAGTTGCATGGCGCGGAGATCGCCGCAAGGATGCGCCGTGACACAAGGGGGCGCGCATGGGCAAACCGATCGGCTACGCACTGGTCTTCGCCGCCGCCCTGGCCTGGAGCACGGCAGGGCTTTTCACGCGCGTCGTGTCCGCCGACATCCCCACGACGCTGTTCTGGCGGTCGCTGAGCGGCGGGCTCTGCGTGCTGGCGCTGGCGGTCTGGATGCGCCGTCGCCGGGGCGGGGGCTGCGGGGCGCGCGATCTGTTCGCGCTCAGCCGCGGCGAGGCGTTGATCACGGCGCTGTCGGCCATCGGCATGATCTTTTTCATCGCGGCGTTCTTTCATGCCAGCATCGCCACGGTGTCTTTCATCTACGGGGCGATGCCGCTGGTCACCGTGGCGCTGGCGGCGGTCGCGCTGGGGCGCCGGCAGGATCTTGCGACCTGGCTGTGCTGCCTGACCGCGGCGCTGGGGGTCGGGCTGCTCGCGGGCGGGGCGCCGGCCGGCGAATGGCTGGGGATGGGGCTGGCCTTCGGCATGACGTTTTTCATGGCGGCGCTGACCGTCGCGGCGAAGGCGCATCCCGATGCGGACCCGATCAAGGCCACCTACATGTCGGCGTTTCTGGGGGCGGCGGTCGTGGCGCCGCTGGTGCGCTTCGACGGGATCCCGGCGGCGGATTATCTGTGGCTGTGGCTTTACGGGTTGGTGAATGTGGGGCTCGGGTTCGGCGTCTATCTGCTTGGGGTGGCGCGGATATCGGCGGCGGCGGCGGCGCTGGTCGGGCTGGCGGAGGTTCCCCTGGCCCCGGTCTGGGCCTGGGCGCTGTTTGACGAGCGCGTGGGCGCGCGCGCGGCGCTTGGCGGCGCGATCGCGCTGGGCGCGGCGGCGGCGCACCTGATCCGTCAGCATCGCGCCGCCGCCCCGGCGGACGGGCGCGGGGGCTGAGGCGCGGGGGCTGATCGGCCCGGCGCGAGGCCCGCGCCGGATCCGCATCGCGCAATTCACCAATGAAACATTCAATCAAGCGGCTTCAACGCCCTGTGATGGGGCTTTCGCGGCGGCGGCGGCTCTGCGCATATCCAGGGAACACGCAGTCTTGGCGCGAGGATCGGCGCATATGTCCACTGGGACGACTTCTTTGGCGAAACCTTCCGGATCGCAAACCCCGCCCCCCGCGCCCAAGGGCGGCGGCTGGCGGCGCTACGGTCCGCTGGCGCTGCTGCTGATCGGCAGCGCGCTGGGATTCTGGCTCCTGCGCGACTGGCTGAGCTTCGACGCCCTGCGCGACAATCGCGAATCGCTGATGCAGTGGCGCGATTCCAACTACCTGCTGGCGGCGGCGGTCTACATGCTGGCCTATGTGGCGGTGGTGGCGTTCTCGCTGCCCGGGGCGCTGGCCATGACGCTGACCGGGGGGTTCCTGTTCGGGCTCGTCGCCGGCGGGGCCATGATCCTGTTCGCGGCGACCATCGGCGCCACCGCGATCTTTCTGGCGGCGCGCGCCGGGCCGGGCGAGGCGATGCAGGAAAAACTGAAGGGCTCGCATGGCTTCATGGCCCGGCTGCAGGCCGGCATCGCCGAAAACGAGGTGAGCTACCTGCTGCTCATGCGGCTGGTCCCGGCGGTGCCGTTCTTCATCGCCAACCTGGCGCCGGCTTTCCTTGGCGTGTCGCTGCGCAACTACGTGCTGACCACGTTTTTCGGCATCATGCCGGGGACGCTGGTCTACACGTGGGTGGGGTCGGGGCTCGGCGAGGTGTTCGACCGGGGCGAGAGCCCGGATCTGGGGATTTTCTTCGAACCGCAGATCCTCGGGCCGATCGTGGCGCTGTGCCTGCTGGCCCTGCTGCCGGTGCTGCTGCGCGCGCTGCGTCGGCGCAGGGGGCGGGCATGACCCCGCGCGACGACTCCGGCGGCGTCGACGCCGCGGCGCGCGCGGTTCTGCGCCCGGATCTCTGCGTCATCGGCGGCGGCTCGGGCGGGCTGTCGGTGGCGGCGGGGGCGGTGCGGATGGGGGCCTCGGTGGTGCTGATCGAGGGCGCCAAGATGGGCGGCGACTGCCTCAATTACGGCTGCGTGCCATCCAAGGCGCTGCTGGCGGCGGCGCGCCATGCCCATGCGATGACCGCGGGCGCGCGGTTCGGCGTGGCGCCCGCGCCGCCGCAGGTCGATTTCGCCGCCGCCAAGGCGCATGTGGCCCGGGTGATCGCCGGCATCGCGCCCCATGATTCGGTCGAACGCTTCGAAGGGCTCGGGGTCACGGTGATCGAGGCCCATGCGCGATTCGTTTCGCCGCGCGCGGTCGAGGCGGGCGGGCGGCGCGTCGAGGCGCGCCGCTTCGTGATCGCCACGGGGTCCTCGCCGATCGTGCCGCCGATCCCGGGGCTGGCCGCGGCGCCGCATTTCACCAACGAGACCATCTTCGATCTGCAGGAGCGGCCCGAGCATCTGCTGATCATCGGCGGCGGCCCCATCGGCATGGAGCTGGCGCAGGCGCATCGCCGCCTCGGCGCCCGGGTGACGGTGCTGGAGGGCGCGACGGCGCTTGGCGCCGAGGATCCCGAGATCGCCGCCATCGCCCTCAAGGCGCTGCGCGGCGAGGGCGTGGAGATCGTCGAGAACGCGATGATCGCCGAGGTGACGGCGACGGCGGGCGCGGTGACGCTGCGCGACGACGGGGGGCGCAGCTGGAGCGGCTCGCATCTGCTGGTGGCGGCGGGGCGCAAACCCAATCTGGCGCGGCTCGATCTGGAGTCGGCGGGGGTTCGGGTCACCCGCGCCGGGGTCAGAACCGATCGCGGGCTGCGCACGAGCAATCGGCGGATCTACGCCGTCGGCGACGCGGCGGGGGGCATGCAATTCACCCATGCGGCGGCGTATCACGCCGGGCTGGTGATCCGCTCGGCGTTGTTCCGGCTGCCGGCGAGGGTCTCCGAGGCCCATGTGCCGCGGGCCACCTACACCGATCCCGAGATCGCCCAGGTCGGGTTGAGCGAGGCCGAGGCCCGCGCCGCCCATGGCGACCGGCTGGAGGTGCTGCGCTTCGACTACGCCGACAACGACCGCGCGAGGGCGGAGCTGGCCACAGAAGGGCTGATCAAGGTGATGGTCTTCAAGGGTCGCCCGGTGGGGGTCTCGATCGTCGGGCGCCAGGCGGGCGAGCTGATCGCGCTCTGGTCGCTGGCGATCGCGCAGCGGCTGAAGATCGGCGCGGTGGCCGGGATGATCGCGCCCTATCCGACGCTGGCCGACCTGAACAAGCAGGCGGCGGGGCGGTATTTCGCGCCGCGCCTGTTCGAAAGCCGTCTCGTCAAGCGCGTGGTGCGCCTGCTGGCCCGGCTGGGCTGACGCCGGCGCCCGCGTCGCGCGCCGCCGTCGCCATGGCCGCGAACAAGGGCCGGCGCCCGCCATGGGTCGCCCGCCATCCCCAGAAATGCGGAACGCATTTCTCCTGCGGGCAAGCCCGCAGGGCGCAGGCGAAGCCTGCGCGGGGATGGCTTCGCCGCGCCGCCGCGAAGACCGGGGCCGACGGGGGGCGGGGCGACGCCGCCAAAGGCCCCGCCGGGACCGTCGCGCGACGCCCTGCGGGGCAACTCGCCCTTGTGGCGCGGGATTGCCTCGGCATATGGTCGCGCCGGAACAATGCGAAAGGCGACGAGGCAGGTGATACTGATCCGCTCCCTCTCGGGCAGGCTGCTGCTGCTGACCATCGTGTTCGTGATGATCGCGGAAGTGCTGGTCTTCGTGCCCTCGGTGGCGCGATTTCGCCGGGATTACCTGCAGGAGCGCCTGACCCGCGCGCAGATCGCCTCGCTGGCGCTGCTGGCAACTCCCGATCACATGGTGATGCCCGAACTGGAGGCGAAGCTGCTCGACAACGCCGGGGTGCGCAGCATCGTCTTCCAGCGCAACCTGGCGCGCGAGCTGATGCTGGCGGGCGACATGCCGCCGGCCATCGACGAGACCTTCGATCTGCGCGGCGCCGGGCCGCTGACGCTGATCCGCGACGCGCTGGCCTGCGTGGTGGCCCCGGCCGGCAGGGTGATCCGGGTGATCGGCATGGCCGGCGCCGGCGGCGACGACGTCATCGAGGCGGTGCTTGACGAGGCGCCGCTGAAGGCCAGGATGATCGATTTCGGCTTTCGCGTGCTGGTGCTGTCGCTGATGATCTCGGTGGTGACCGCGGCGCTGATCGTGTTTTCGGTGCGCCGGTTCCTGGTTCGCCCCATGACGGCCGTCATCGACAACATGCGCGCCTTCCAGCGCAATCCCGAGGATGCCAGCCTGATCATTTCCCCTGACAGCGGCATCGCCGAGATCGCCGCCGCGCAGGCGGCGCTGGCGGAGATGGAGACCGGCATGCAGGGCGCCCTGCGCCAGAAGGCGCGGCTGGCGGCGCTGGGCGAGGCGGTGGCCAAGATCAGCCATGATCTGCGCAACATTCTCAGCACCGCGCAGCTGCTTGCCGACCGGCTGGAGGGCAGCGTCGATCCGACGGTGGCGCGGGTGGGGCCGAAGCTGATCTCCTCGCTGGACCGGGCCATCGCGCTTTGTCAGTCGACGCTCAGCTTCGGCAAGGCCGAGGAGGCGCCGCCGGAGCCGCGACTCGTGGCGCTTCGGGCGCTGGTCGAGGAGGTGCGCGCCGGGGTGTTCGCCGATTCCGACGGCGCCGACGCCCAGGGGCGGCAGAAATTCCTCAACAAGGTCCCGGCGGAGACGACGGTGCTGGCGGATCCCGATCAGTTGTACCGGATCCTCAGCAACCTCGTGCGCAACGCCCGCCAGGCGCTGGAGGCGACGGGGCGCGCCGGCGCCGTCTCGGTCTGCGCCGCGCAATCCGGCGAGGGGCTGCGCATCGACATCTGCGACGACGGCCCGGGCCTGCCGGCGCGGGCGCTCGACAACCTGTTCACGCCGTTCAAGGGCGGCGCGCGGCGCGGCGGTTCCGGGTTGGGGCTGGCGATCGCGGCCGAACTGGCGCGGGGGCATGGCGGCGACGTGACCCTGCTGCGCTCGACCACCGAGGGCACGGTGTTCAGGGTGACGCTGCCCAACGGCTTGCGCGCCCCGGATGGCGGGCGGGCGCCGCGCGACGACCGGGCCAACGGGGCGCCGGACGGCCCGGGCCGGCAGCCGCCCGACGCGCCGCCCTCGACCGGCGCCTGACCCGCGCCGCGAAGGAAACCGCCATGACCAGACCCGTCCCATCCCGCGGCCCGGCGCCGGGGCCGCGCAATCACCTGATCGACGTGGCCGGGCTGCGCGTGGGCCACGCCCATGACGAGCCCGCACGCAGCGGCGTCACGGTGATCCTGTGCGATCGCATGACCGTGGCCTCGGTGGATGTGCGCGGCGGCGGCCCCGGCACGCGGGAGATCGACGCGCTCGCTCCGGAAAATCAGGTCGGCGCGGCGGACGCGATCGTGCTGGGCGGCGGCTCGGCGCTGGGGCTCGGCGCGGCGGACGCCGCGGCGGCGGCGCTGAGCGCGCGCGGGCGCGGCATCGCGGTGGAGCGCGGCCACCCCACGGTGCCCATCGTTCCAGCCGCCATCCTCTACGACCTCGGGCCCCACAGCGCCGCGGCCTTCGCCGCCGCGGGCGGGCCGCCCCATCCCCGCCTGGCGCGCGAGGCGCTGGCGGCGGCGGGGGCTG
>NZ_JBWOMN010000027.1:0-89421 GCF_056449545.1 Oceanicella sp.
CGCCAACGCCGCCGTGGCGGTGGCGCGGCTGGGCGGCGCGGCGGCGCTGGCGGCGCAGGTCGGCGGCGACGCGGTGGGCGATCTGATCCTCGCCGGTCTGGCGCGCGAGGGCGTCGGGCTCGACGCGGTCAGCCGCGCCCCCGGGGGGCGGTCGTCGTTTTCCTCGATCCTCGTGGATGCGGCGGGCGAACGCCAGATCATGAATTTCCGCGGCGAGGGGCTGCGCGGCGATATCGACGCCCTGCGCGCTGCGGCGCGGGGCGCGGATGCGGTGCTTGCCGACACCCGCTGGCCCGAGGGCGCGGCCGAGGCCCTGCGCATCGCCGCCGGGCGCGGCGCGCCGGGGGTGCTTGACGCCGAGGCGCCGGTGGACCCGGCGCTGCTGGCGCTGGCCTCGCACGCGGCGTTCTCGCGTCAGGGTCTGGCGGCGTTCACCGGCAAGGCCGGGCTCGTCGAGGGGCTGGCGGCGGCGGCGGCGCGGATCGAAGGCTGGCTCTGCGTCACCGACGGGGCCGAGGGCGCGGTCTGCTGGACCGATGGCCGCGCCGTGCGCGCGCCCGGCCACCGCGTCAGAACCGTGGACACGCTGGGGGCCGGCGATGTCTGGCACGGCGCCTTCGCGCTGCGTCTGGCCGAGGGCGCGCCGGCGCCGCGGGCCATGGCCTTCGCCAACGCCGCGGCGGCGCTGAAATGCACGGCGTTCGGCGGCCGCGACGGCTGCCCGGATCGCGCCGCGGTGCTGCGCTTCATGGCGGCGCGCGGCTAGCGTCCGAACAGGCGCAGCACCTCGCAGGCGTCGCCATACCAGCGCGCGGCGCGGTCGAGATGGTCGCCATGGGCCACCAGCCCCCAGATGCTGGAATGCGATTTCCGCAGCGACCCGGCGTTGTAGGCCGCCGCCGTCAGGATCGGATCGGTCCCGGCGCTGGCGGATTTGCCGGCGATGTAGGCCCCGGCGAGGTCGATCGCCACCGCCGGATCGTAGAGCCCCAGCGCTTTCGGCGGCGTCGCCGGCTTGTTCTTGAAGAACTTGAACAGGGCCGGATCGTGGCCGAGCCCATGGCGCCGGTTCAGCCCGCGCGCGGTCGAGGCCAGCACCTGCGTCGGCCCGGCGCTGTAATCGCCTTTCTCCTTGCCGTCGATCGCCGGGTCGCCGGTGAAATCCACCGTCACGCCCTGTTCCCAGCGGAAGGTTTTCGGGCCGGTGAAATCCTCGCGCCTGAACCGGCCGGTTTCCGTGGCGATGGTCATCACCAGCAGTTCGGGGGGCACGCCGTGGCGCGCCGCCGCCGCGGCGATGATCTCGCCGTAAAGCTCGACGATCCGCGCCGCGGTGATCGGGGCGCCCACGGTGCGCAGCGGGCGGGACGGGGCGTTGCGCAGATACACCCCGGCGGCGTCGGTGCGCCATTCGACGCCGCCGTTGAAATCATGCCAGCCCGAAACCAGCGCCGCCGGCTTGCCCGCCATCAGCGTCGAGGTCGGCAGCGGCGGGCGCTCGTCCTCGGCCGCCGCGTCGCCGTCGAGCGGCGGCGCCCCGCGCGGAAAGCGCTGCGCCGCCAGTTCCAGATTGGCGCGCCAGCCCGCGTCGCCGCCGGGCGGGAAGTCGCCGTCCTTGAGCTGGCGGATCGAGGCGTCGGCGAATTGCACATGGGGCTTTTCGAATGACAGCGGCTCCAGCCCCTGCTTGCGCGCCAGTTCGTGATACTTTTCCCACCAGGCGCGGGTTTCCGGGGTTCCGTCCTCCCACGGATTGACCCCGGGGGCGTCAATGATCATGTCCACGGCCATGCCGTATTGGTGGTAGGAGCCCCAGGCGTCGGCGCGGGTGACGACGCCGCCCGGGCGGGTGCGGCCCTGCGCGAACAGATAGGCCTGGCGTTCGGGTTCGCGATAGGCCTCGAACACCCGCATGGGGACCTTGGCGGCGTTCAGCGCGGCGATCAGTTTCCTGACCTTGGCGCGCACGGCGGGGTGCAGCTTGGCGAGGTCGGAATCGCGCGCCTTGGGGTTGATCGCGGGCATGGCGGGCGCGGGCATGGCCGCGAGCGTCGTCATCGGGGCGGGGGCGGCGAAGTGGGGCGCAACGGGGGCCATCTCCGCCAACATCGCCGCCGGGGCCGCGACGGGCGCGGGCATGGGACCCGGGATCGCGCCGAGCAGGCCGCCGCCGACATCGCCGTTCGGGCCGCTCGACAGGCCATCGCCGATCGCGCCCCCCAAGCCGATCGCGCCACCCAATCCGCCGCCCGCCACTCCGCCCGCCAAACCGCCGCTCGACAGCGCGGCGCGGGCGCGGGCCAGCAGCGCGCGCAGACCGGCGCGGATCGAAGATCCGCGGGCCTCTTCCTCGCGCGCCATGCGCTCCAGCCCGGCCACCGCTTCGGCCAGCCGCGCCTCGGCCCAGTCGAAGCCGAGCCGCAGCAGGTCGCCGGCGCGCTGATGCAGGCGGTCGGATTCGTCGAGCAGCGCATTCAGATCGGCGCCCGATGCGTCCATCGCCAACCGGGTCAGGCGCTGGGCCTCGTTCAGCACGGCGCTCGCCTCGGCCTGGAAAGGATTGTTGGCATTGCCCGGCATGACAGCCTCCTGTTGAGAATGATCGGCGTCAGAAATTGCGGTTTCAGAAAGCCCGGCTTCAGAAGGATCGGCGGAACACCCGCGCCGCCGCCTTCACGCTCTCGGCGTTCTGGCGGATCTCGCCGGCCCAGAAGGCGATCTCCATGGGCGAGGCGCCGCCCGGGGACGCGGCGGCGTCCTCGAGCGCGCTCATCGCCGCGTTGGCGGCGTCCAGCGTCAGCACCCAGCCGGCGAGCAGTCGGCGAAAGTCCAGCAATTCGGCGTCCAGCGCCCGGGCCTCGTCGCGCCGCCCCAGCCGCAGCAGGGCGTTCTGGCGCTTGCCCACGTCGTCGCGGGCGGCGTCATGCATCAGCGGCGTCTGGCTGCGCACGAAGCCCAGAAACCCCTGCACCTTGCCCCTGTTGCGCAGGATCGCGTCCTGCAGCGCCGCGCGGTCGGCCACGGCGCTGACCGATTTCATCGCCGCCACCGCCAGATCGGTGGCGGGCGCGATCCTGGTCGCCGCGCCGGCGAGCCCGACCACGGCGGAGAGCAGCCGCGCCTCGCCGCCGAGCGCCGCGAGATCGCCGGCGGCGGCGGCGTAGGATTGGCCGGCCGCGTAGCTCGCCAGCACCGCGTTGTAGCGCGCCACCGCGTCAAAGCCGCGCTCGATCGTCACCGTGAAGGAGGCCCGCCCGCCCGGGGCCTCGAACGCCGCGAGATCCGGGTCGAAGGCGTCGCCCACGGGCGTCCGGGCGGCGCGTTCATAGCGTTCGAACACGTCGAGAAAGGCCCGCGTGGCAACGCGGCTTTCGTCAAAGGCGGCGCGATAGTCGGCAAGCTCCGGGGGCGGCGGGCGCACGCAGGCGGTTAGGCTCGCCAGCGCCAGCAGCGCGATCAATCTGATGGCGAAAGCGCGCGCCCGGGGCGCGAGGCGGATCGGCGCAAGGCCGGACAATCGATGCATGTCAGGTCCATTCGCTGGAAAAAACCGAGCGGTCGCAAAAGCGGTCGACCAGGGCGCGTCACGTCAAACGGCGATTGAAATCCGAGCGCTTCACGCTAGTGGCCGGTCCCTGACTGGCGCATGAACCGTCATGGCGCGCCGGGGGATCAGCCCCGGGGCCCGGCCATCACGCAGAGCAGCTCGAACATCGCCGTGGCCCCGTTCAGCGCCGTGATCCCGCCCATGTCGAAGGGCGGCGAGACCTCGACCATGTCGGCGCCGATGATGGTCAGCCCCGCCATCATGCGGATCATGCCCTGCAATTCGCGCATGGTGAGCCCGCCGGCCTCGGGCGTGCCGGTGCCGGGCGCGAAGGCCGGATCGAGGCTGTCGATGTCGACGGACACATAGACCGGCCGGTCGCCGATCAGCGCCAGCGCGTCGGCCATGCAGGCGCGCCAGCCGCGGTCCTCCAGTTCCTCCATGCGCATCACCGTCATGCCGCTGTCATAGGAGAATTTCCACATGTCCCGGTCATAGAGAGACCCGCGGATGCCGATCTGCGCCACCCGGACCGGGTCCAGCAGCCCCTCGTCCACCGCCGCCTTGAACGGCGCGCCATGATGGAAACGCGAGCCGCCGTAATCGTCGCCGGTGTCGGCGTGGGCGTCGATATGCAGCATGGCCACGGGGCCGTCCCCGGCCAGCGCGCGCAGGATCGGCAGCGATATGGAATGATCGCCGCCGCAGGTCAGCGGGCGGATGCCGGCGGCCTTGACGCGGGCGAAATAGGCCTCGATTTCCGCGTGCGCGCCAGTCAGTTCGAACGGCTTGCGGATCCAGGCGTCGCCGATGTCGGCGACCCGCGCCGATTCGAACGGGCTGGCGCCGGTGGCCTGGTTGACGCGGCGCATCAGGGACGACTGGTTGCGCACCTCGCGCGGGGCGTGGCGCGGGCCGGGGCGGTTGGTGACGCCGCCGTCGAAGGGCACGCCGCAGACCCCGATTTCGGGCGGATCGGCGGCGAAATCCTCGCGATAGGGCAGGCGGAAGAAGGTGGCGAGCCCGGTGAAGCGGGGGCGCTGCATGGGATCGTTGAAATCCAGCGTTTCGCGATCGGGCATCGTCGATGCTCCCTGTGGATCAGGCGTTTGCGGGGCCGGCCGCGCGGCGCGGGCCGGCCTGCAGACTGGCGCCATTGCGCGATGAATTCCATAGCGACGGAGGCTTGCGCCATGGGCGCATGCGACAGGCGTTCTGCGTCAAATGCCGGGCCATCCCGAACATCGCGGCGTTCTTCGTGAAACGCCGCTCCAGGACCGACGATCGATTCTGCCGCTTTCAGGCCGAAAAACACGCCCGCTCCATGAACGCGCCCGGCTGAGCGACGCGGATTCCGGCCCCGGGGCTCTGGCAGCGGCGCGGCGCGCGCGATACGTTGCGCCATGTCCAGTTCAGCCCCCCGATTCATCCACCTGCGCCTGCATTCCGCCTATTCGCTGCTCGAGGGCGCGATCCAGGCCAAGGCGCTGCCCAGGCTCTGCGCCGCCGACGCGATGCCCGCCGTGGCGATCACCGACAGCGGCAACCTGTTCGCGGCGCTGGAGTTTTCCGAAACCGCCGCCAGGGCCGGGGTGCAGCCGATCATCGGCGCGCAGATCGCGCTCGGCTACGCGCCGCCGCCGCGCCCCGGCGATCGCGCGCCCGACCCGCTGCCCATCGTGCTGCTGGCCCAGAGCGAAGCCGGCTATCAGAACCTCATGGCGCTGGTGTCATTCGCGCATCTGGAGGCCAGGGGAGAGGCCCCGCAGGTCGCGCTTGACGCGCTGGCGGCGCGCTCGGACGGGCTGATCTGCCTCAGCGGCGGCGCGCTCGGCCCGGTGGGGCGGCTGATCCTCGACGGCAAGCGCGAGGCGGCGGCGGCGTTGCTGACGCGGCTGGCGGCGATGTTCCCGGATCGGCTGTATGTGGAGATCCAGCGCCATGGGAGCGCCGGCGCCCTGCGCACGCCCGAGGAATCCGCCACCGAACCGGCTTTCGTCGAGATGGCCCATGCGAAGGGCCTGCCGCTGGTCGCCACCAACGAGGTGTTTTTCCCCACGCGCGACATGTATCAGGCCCATGACGCGCTGATCTGCATCGCCGAGGGCGCCTACACCGCGCAGGAAAACCGCCGCCGCCTGACCGAGGACCATTATTTCAAGTCGCAGGACGAGATGTGCGAGCGTTTCAAGAACCTGCCAGAGGCCATTGACAACACAGTTGAAATCGCCCGTCGATGCGCTTTCCGCCCGCGCACCCGCGCCCCCATCCTGCCGAAATTCGCCGATGACGAGGTCGAGGAGCTGCGCCGCCAGGCCCGCGCCGGCTTGAAGGGGCGGCTGGCGGTGATCCCGCATGCGGCCACGGTCGAGGCGTATGAGAAACGGCTGGAATTCGAGCTCGACGTGATCGTCGGCATGGGGTTTCCGGGCTACTTTCTGATCGTCGCCGACTTCATCAAATGGGCCAAGGATCACGACATTCCGGTGGGGCCGGGGCGCGGGTCGGGCGCCGGGTCGCTGGTCGCCTACGCGCTGACCATCACCGATCTGGATCCATTGCGCTACAGTCTGCTGTTCGAGCGGTTCCTGAACCCGGATCGCGTTTCCATGCCCGATTTCGACATCGATTTCTGCATGGACCGGCGCGAGGAGGTGATCGCCTACGTGCAGGACAAATACGGCCGCGACCGGGTGGCGCAGATCATCACCTTCGGCGCGCTGCTGTCCAAGGCGGCGGTGCGCGACGTGGGGCGCGTGCTGCAAATGCCCTACGGCCAGTGCGATCGCCTCTCGAAGATGATCCCGGTGGAGGGGGTCAAGCCGGTCTCGATCAGGCAGGCGCTGGCGGACGAGCCGCGCCTGGCCGAAGAGGCGCGCCAGGAACCGGTGGTGGCTGAGATGCTCGACTACGCCGGCAAGCTCGAAGGGCTGCTGCGCAACGCCTCGACCCACGCGGCGGGGGTGGTGATCGGCGACCGGCCGCTGCATGAACTGGTTGCGCTGTATCAGGATCCGCGTTCGGACATGCCGGCGACCATGTTCAACATGAAATGGGTGGAGCAGGCGGGCCTGGTCAAGTTTGACTTTCTGGGGCTGAAGACGCTGACGGTGATCCAGGGGGCGCTGGATCTTCTGAAGGCGCGCGGCGTGGCGGTGGACATCGCCGCCATCCCCCTCGACGACAAGGCGACCTATGATCTCTATGCCTCGGCCAACACGGTGGCGGTGTTCCAGGTTGAAAGCTCGGGCATGCGCGACGCCCTGCGGCAGTTGAAACCAACCTGCATCGAGGACATCGTGGCGCTGGTGGCGCTGTATCGCCCCGGCCCCATGGAGAACATCCCGAAATTCTGCAACGTGAAGAACGGACGCGAAGCCCTTGAATCCGTTCACCCATTGATCGACCATCTTCTGGAGGAAACCCAGGGGATCATCGTCTATCAGGAACAGGTGATGCAGATCGCGCAGGTGATGGCGGGCTACACGCTCGGCGGCGCGGACCTGCTGCGCCGGGCCATGGGCAAGAAGATCAAGGAGGCCATGGACGCCGAGCGTCCGAAATTCCTGGACGGCGCGAAGGCCAATGGCGTGTCCCCGAAGAAAGCGGCCGAAGTTTTCGATCTGTTGGAAAAATTCGCCAATTACGGATTCAACAAGTCCCATGCCGCGGCCTATGCGGTGGTCAGCTACCAGACCGCCTGGCTGAAGGCCAACCACCCGGTCGAATTCATGGCCGCGGCGATGAATTGCGACATGCACCTGACCGACAAGCTCGGGGTGTATCTGCGCGAGGTCAAGCGGCTCGACATCGAGGTCGTGGCGCCCGACATCAACCTCTCCGAGGCGCTGTTTTGCGTGAAGGAGGGCAAGCTGGTCTATGCGCTTGGGGCGCTGAAGAATGTCGGCGTCGAGGCGATGCGGCTGATCGTCGAGGCGCGCGGCGACGCGCCGTTCAGGGACCTGTTCGATTTCGCCCGCCGCGTCGATCTGAAGAAGGTCGGCAAGCGACCCATGGAGATGCTGGCCCGCGCCGGGGCCTTCGACCGACTCGACGACAACCGGCGGCGGGTGTTTGAAAGCCTGGATTCGCTGGTCGGCTGGTCGGCCTCGATCGCCGCGGATAAGGCCTCGGCGCAGGTGTCGCTGTTCGGCGAGGCGGGGGTGGACCTGCCGACGCCGCGCATGGCGCAATGCGACGACTGGCTGCCGGCCGAGCGGCTGGCGCGAGAACAGGGCGCGGTGGGATTCTTTCTGACCGGGCACCCGCTCGACGACTACGCCGGGGCGCTGGCGCGTCAACGGGTGATGACGTTTTCGGAGATCGCGCGAAAGGCCGGGCGCGGCGGCATCACCGCCAAGATCGCCGGCACGGTGATCGGGCTGCAGGAGCGCAAGAACGCGCGCGGCGCCCGATTCGCCTTCATGCAGCTGTCGGACGCCACGGGGATGTATGAGGCGACGGTGTTCGCCAAACCGCTGGCCCAGTATCGCGACCTGCTGGAGCCCGGGGTGAACCTGGTGCTGACGGTGGAGGCGACCTCGGAGGGCGAGGATCAGGTGAAACTGCTGATGCGCGCGGCGCAGCCGATCGATTCGGCGGTGGCCGACGCGGCGAGCATGGGCCTGAAGGTGTTCGTGTCCACGCCCGAGGCGGTGGACTCCGTGAGCGCCCGGCTCGCGGACGCGGTGAATCTGGGCCGCGGGCGGGGCGTGGGCGCCAAGGGCAGGGGGCCGGTCAATCTGGTGCTCATGGCCCCGGACCTTCCCTGCGAGGTGGAACTGACGCTGCCCGGCGACTATCCGCTGACGCCGCAGATCGCCGGGGCGATCAAGGCGGCGGCGGGGGTGGTGCTGGTGGAGGAGTTTTGACGCCGGCGCGCTCCGCAGCGGGCGGGCCGGTCGGGCTCATGCAGCCACCAGGCTGTCGCCGTCCTTTTCGGCCTTGACCTCGATGTTCCGAGGATGCGCGCCCGGAACGCTGCGCAGCGCGAGCGCCTCGATTCCAGGATTCACGTCAAGTTCCATGCGCTCGGCCCCAGAAATCACCCCTCCTCAATCGGCATATGCCGCGCCCGCGCGCCGCGTTCGATCGCCGCCCCGGCCAGGCGCCCCACATTCAGATCGTGGCGCACCATCTCCAGGAACCGCAATTCGCTCATGCGCACCCGGCCGTCGGCGGCTGCGACGTCGCAGGCCATGGCGTAGGCGGTCTCGTTGAGCCGCTCGGGCAGGGCCTCGCGCACCAGGCCGAGGATGGCGTCAAGCCCGTCCTCCTCGCTCAGCAGGTCCATCACCGTCTGCGTCACGCGGCGGATGCGGTCGGCGTCGTAGCCGGCGAAGGCGGGCATGGCGTTGACGATGCGCTCGATGGACAGCAGTTCGGGCGCGGTCATGCTCTCGTCGGCGGCGGAGGTGGTCACCATCACGGCGACAAGCGCATCCTGGGCGGTGAAAACGGTCATCGGTCTGCCATCCTTTGCCAAAGCCCCGATCAGCGACGGGGGCGCGCGGACATTATTGACCGCGCGCCCCGGTAGCAATAGGAACGACCACGCTTTGCGCGGGGCCCTGACGCCACGCGCCGCCCGCGCCCCGGCGCGGCGCATCACATGAAGGACCGCCTCTGATGACCGATCTGCGCGCCGCCGCGATGACCTCGAAAGCCTGGCCGTTCGAGGAAGCGCGCAAACTGGTCAAGCGCTACGCCAAGGCGCCCCCCGAAAAGGGCCATGTGCTGTTCGAGACCGGCTACGGCCCCTCGGGCCTGCCCCATATCGGGACGTTCGGCGAGGTCAGCCGCACCTCCATGGTGCGCCACGCCTTCGAGACGCTGAGCGACATACCGACCAAGATGCTGTGTTTTTCCGACGACATGGACGGGTTGCGCAAGGTGCCGGGCAACGTGCCCAACGGCGAGATGCTGGCCCAGGACATGAACCTGCCGCTGACCAGGGTGCGCGATCCGTTCGGCACCCATGAAAGCTTCGGCGCCCACAACAACGCGCGGCTTTGCGCGTTTCTGGACCAGTTCGGGTTCGATTACGAATTCGCCTCGTCGACCGAATATTACCGATCGGGGCGCTTTGACGCCATGTTGCTGACGGCGCTGGAGAAATTCGACGAGATCATGGCGATCATGCTGCCGACGCTGGGGGCCGAGCGCCAGGCGACCTATTCGCCCTTCCTGCCGGTCAGTCCGAAAACCGGGCATGTGCTGCAGGTCCCGACGCTGGAGCGCAATGTTTCGCGCGGGACCATCGTTTACCGGGAGCCCGACGGCGAAAAGGTCGAGATCCCGGTCACCGGCGGCCATGTGAAGCTGCAGTGGAAGCCCGACTGGGGCATGCGCTGGGCGGCGCTGGATGTCGATTACGAGATGTATGGCAAGGATCTGATCCCCTCGGCGCAGCTTGGGGCCAAGCTGTGCCGCACGCTGGGGCGGCGCGCGCCGGAGCTGTTCAATTACGAGCTGTTTCTGGACGGCGAGGGGCAGAAGATCTCGAAATCCAAGGGCAACGGCCTGTCGATCGAGGAATGGCTGAAATACGCCGCCCCCGAGAGCCTGCAATTGTTCATGTTCCAGAAGCCGCGCACCGCCAAGCGGCTGCATTGGGACATGATCCCCAAGGCCGTGGACGAATACCATGCGCATCTGCGCGGTTTCGTCGGGCAGGACGAGAAGGCGCGGCTGGCCAATCCGGTCTGGCATATCCATGGCGGCCATCCGCCGAAATCGGATCTGCTGGTGCCCTTCGCGATGCTGCTGAATCTCGCCGCCGTGGCGTCGGCCGAGGACAAGGAGACGCTGTGGGGGTTCATCCGCCGCTACGCGCCCGACGCCGATCCCGCCACCCATCCGGCGCTGGACGCGGCGGCGGGGCACGCGGTGGCCTATTTCCGCGACAAGGTGAAGCCGACGCGGGTGTTCCGGGCGCCGGATGCGCGCGAAGCGGCGGCGCTGGCCGATCTGCGCCGCCAGCTAGAGGCCTGGACCGGGGGCGCCGACGCCGAGGCCCTGCAGAATCTGGTCTATCAGGTGGGCAAGGACCACGATTTCGCCAATCTGCGCGACTGGTTCAAGGCGATCTACGAGGTGCTGCTCGGGGCCTCGCAGGGGCCGCGCTTCGGCGGCTTCATCGCGCTCTACGGCGTGCCGGAGACGGCGGCGCTGATCGGGCGGGCGCTGGCCGGCGACATGGCGGCCCTCGCCTAGGGCTGATCCCGGGCCTCCCTGCGGTTCATGCGCGCCGTGCTATCCTCGCCCCCATTGCGCGAAGCGAATTGCGGGGGTGACGGCCATGGGCGATCCGATCGATCCGACGGATGGCGACTATGTGAACATCTGGGCCAATTCCGGGGACGTGCCGAACACCGTGTGCAAGGATGCGCGGCTGCACGACAGGGACGGCGCGCTTTATCAAGGCGATCCCGAGGCTGGCGACGCTGATGAAGCAGACCTCTATGAAGACGCGGACGGCAAGACATACCGCATTGTCGTCTACCAGACCAAGACCTGGGGGCAGCAGGGCTGGGCCAAGGGGATCAATTATCACAGCGCCGACGATCTGCTGCGCCGATTGCGGAACCTGAAAGCCGCGGGCCGCATCAAGGGCGTTGCGCGACTGGCGATCCATGCCCATGGCATGCCCGGGAAGGTGTTCGTCAACGGCATGTCCAAGGCGCCGCTGACCGGGCGCGATCTGGAATACAAGGCGTTCCTGAAGGAATTGCGGGGCTTTTTCCCGCCCCATGGCGGCCAGTTGCTGTTCATGGGCTGCGCCGCCGCGCAGAACAATCCGTCGTTTCTGGAACATGTGTCGCTCGACATGCCGAATGTGGAAATCGTCGCCTTCGAAAAGATCGGCGTGACATCCGGGGCCATGGTCAGGACGGGGCCGACGCCGCACTGCGCCGAGCCCGGCATGCGACTGTCGCCCTTTGACGATTCGGGCCCCGGAACCAAAGCCCTGCATGGCCGGCATTACGCCAGGGCCTGGAACGATCTCAGGGCGCTGCACTGGGCGACGCCGTTGTCGCCCTACGCCGCGATCGCCATCAACGGGCGCATCGTCAAGCATGCCAGATCGACGAAAATCCCGTTCAGGATGCGCATCGCGCTGAACAACGATTTCGCTCCGCGCAAGGGGGTTGCGAAAAGCCGCGCCATGCCGGAGGTGGTGAACCTGCCGGTGGAGCTGAAGGATGACGAGGTGCTGCTGTTCGCCGCCCTGCCGAACTGGCGCGCGGTGGCCGACGGCAAGGCGGCGCCCGTGCCCCATGACCGGATCGCCTTCGTCAGCGGCATGCCGCGCCATCGCGCCGAACAGGCGTTGCGCGGGCTGAGCGCCAAGTTGCTGGCGATGGTCGCCAGGCAGCAGGACGTCACCGGATATGTGCGGCTTCGCTGAGAGGGCGCGGGGCCCAGGCGGGTGTCTCGGGTGGGGGGCTCAGGTGGCGGCGATCCCGCGGCGGCGCAGCCAGGCGTCGATCAGCGCGAAGGCCCCCATGCCCGCCAGCATCGCCGCCGTGAATGCGACGAATGGCAGGCCGCCGATGGCGAACCCGGCCAGCGCCGGGCCGGGGCAGATGCCGATCAGCCCCCAGCCGAGCCCGAACATCGCCGCGCCGCCGATCAGCCTGGCGTCGATTTCCTCGCGCGGGGGTTTTGGCAGTTCGCGCCCGAAGGCGGCGACCGCGCGGCGGTAGGACACCCGCCAGGCCAGCGCGCTCACCGACATGGCGGCGCCCATGACGAAGACCAGCGTCGGATCCCAGGCGCCGCGCGCCATGGCCGACATGTCGAGAAACGCCAGCACCCGCGCCGGGTTGGCCATGTCCGAGATCAGCAACCCCAGCCCGAACAGCAACCCGGCCGCCAGCGAGAACAGATCATGTTTGGTTTTCATGGACATCCGCGCATCTCCTCAGATCTTGCCGGTCAGGAACACGGTGGCGACGGCGACGCTCATGAAGGTCGCCAGCGCATAGATCGATCGCCGCGACAGCCGCGCCGCGCCGCAGACCCCATGCCCCGAGGTGCAGCCCGATCCGAGCCGCGCCCCGAACCCCACCAGCAGCCCCGCGACCGTAAGCAACACCAGATCTTCGCTGACCTCGATGCGCTTTGCGCCGCCAAAGCCGAGATAGAGCAGCGGGCTGACCAGAAGCCCCAGCAGGAACAATCCCTGTTCGCGCCGCGCGCCGCCCGACAGAAAACCGCCGATGATGCCGCTGATGCCGGCGATGCGGCCATTGGCCACCAGCAAAAGCCCCGAGGCCCCGCCGATCAGCGCCCCGCCGATCAGCCCGTTGATCCAGTCCGGATGCATGATGGTCTCCGCTTGAGATGGTTGATTATTCAAACTACTGAATATGTAGGCGGCGCGACCGGATTTGGCCAGAAGTTTTTCAATGAAACCTTTTGCGGCCGGTTCGGGCGCTCGCATCCGGTCACGACAAGGTGAGCCGGGGTCCGCAGGCGCCGCGACCGCGAAAAATGCGCTATGTGGATCAGAATTGCGAGCGGGCAGGGAGGTTTGCATGGAGCTGACACTGAAGCGGCGCGAGGCGCTGGCCATGGTGATCCTGCGCTTCGGCGTGGCGTGGTTCATTTTCGTATGGGCGGTGAACAAGCTGCTGGCGCCGGTGCAGTATCAGAATCTGGCGCGCTGGATCGACAAGGTGGAGATCGACCTCACCACCATCTACGCCATCGCCATCGTGCAGATCGCGGTCTGCCTGCTGGTGTTCGCCGGGGCGTTCCGCAGCTGGAGCTACGGCGCCCTGTTCGCCATGCACGCCTACACCGTGTATCGGCAATGGCCCAAATACCTCGACCCGTTCGAGATCAACGACAAGGGGTTCCCGGTCAATCGCAACGTCACCGTGTCGCTGGCGGTGCTGCTGGCGATGCTGGCGCTGTGGATGCTGCGCCATCGCGACCGCTGGACGTTTGACGGCTGGCGCGCGGCGCAGAGCGGGGCGCCTGCGGCGGACACGGCCTGAGCGCCAGGCGCGCCCCGGGCGCCTGCGACGGACTGAGCGCCGGGCGCCGGGCGACGGACGCCGGCAACAGGAAAGGCCCGGCGAAGCGCCGGGCCTTTCGATCGTTTTCCCGGACCAGGTCCCGAATGTCAGTTCTTGGACTTGTCCACCATGCGGTTGGCGGAGATCCACGGCATCATGCCGCGCAGCTTCACGCCCACTTCTTCGATCTGATGCGCGTCGTTGTTGCGGCGGATCGCCTTGAACATCGGCGCGCCGGCCTTGTATTCGCGCATCCATTCCGACACGAAGGCGCCGTCCTGGATGTCTTTCAGCACCTTGCGCATGCGTTCCTTGGTTTCCTTGCGCGGCAGGATCTGCGGGCCGGAATGGTATTCGCCGAACTCCGCGGTGTTGGAGATCGAATAGTTCATGTTGGCGATGCCGCCCTCGTAGATCAGGTCGACGATCAGCTTCACCTCGTGCAGGCATTCGAAATAGGCCATTTCGGGGGCGTAGCCGGCCTCGACCAGGGTCTCGAAGCCCATGCGGATCAGCTCCACGAGGCCGCCGCACAGCACCGCCTGCTCGCCGAACAGATCGGTCTCGCATTCCTCCTTGAAGTCGGTCTCGATGATGCCGGACCGCCCGCCGCCGATGGCCGAGCAATAGGACAGGCCGATTTCCAGCGCCTTGCCCGAGGCGTTGTTGTCAACCGCCACCAGGCAGGGCACGCCGCCGCCTTTCTGGAATTCGCCGCGCACGGTGTGGCCCGGGCCCTTGGGGGCCATCATGATCACGTCGACGCCGGGCTTGGCCTCGATCAGCCCGAAATGGATGTTGAGGCCGTGGGCGAAGGCAATGGCGGCGCCGTCCTTCAGGTTGTCGTGGATATGGGCGTAATAGGTTTCGGCCTGCAGTTCGTCGGGCATGGCCATCATGATCACGTCGGCCCATCTGGCGGCCTCGTCGATGGCCATGACCGTCAGGCCCTCGCCCTCGGCCTTCGCTGCGGAGGGCGAGCCGGGGCGCAGCGCCACGGCGAGGTTCTTGGCCCCTGAATCGCGCAGGTTGAGTATGTGGGCGTGGCCCTGCGAGCCGTAGCCGACCATGGCGACGTTCAGATCCTTGATGAGATTGATGTCGCAGTCGCGATCATAGTAGACGCGCATGTTCTTTCCTTCGGGGTTGGGATGGACTGGCGTCAGCATAGGCGCTGGGCGCGGAATGCGCGTTTCCAATTTTCGCCGGATATGCCAGAACGGGGAAAATTCATGCGCCATATACGGGAATGCCGCGAAAATCATGCAACAGCTTGACGACACCGACCGCCGCATCCTGCGCGCCATGCAGGAAGACGGCGGGCTCTCCAACGCCGGGATCGCCGCGCGCGCCGGGGTGTCCGCCTCGCCCTGCTGGCGGCGCATCCACCGGATGCAGCGCGACGGCGTGATCCTCGGGCGCTCGGTCGACATCGACTGGCGCAAGCTTGGCTACGAGGTGATGGTGTTCCTGCGCGTCACGGTCGACAAGACCCGCCCGCGCGCCTTCGAGGAATTCCTCGACGCGGCGCGCAAGACGCCCGAGATCGCCACCATCCAGACCCTGCTGGGGCGCGTCGACGTGCGCATGGACGTGATGGCCCGGGATCTGGCGCATTACCAGCGCATCTATCGCGAGCGGATTCTGCCGCTGCCCCATATCCTCGACATCGAAAGCCTGTTGCTGGTGTCGGAGCTGAAGAACACCGACTGGGCCCCGATATGAGCGACCCGCAACGCTACGACGCCACCGACCATGCGATCCTGCGCGCCCTGCAGGGCGATGGCGGGCTGAACGCCAAGGCCGTCGCCGGGCTCGTCGGGCTCAGCCAGCCCGCGGCCTGGCGGCGCATCCGGCGTCTGGAGGATGACGGGGTGATCCGCGGCCGCCGCGTGCGGCTGGACCTGCGGCGGCTGGGCTATGAGGTGACGGTGTTTCTCGGGGTCAAGCTGGCGGCGCGCGGGCGGGTCGGGCTCAGCGAATTCGAACGCGCGGTGACGGCGATCCCCGAGGTGCAGCTGGTGCAGCATGTGCTCGGGGTCTACGACTACCGGCTGAAGGTGGTGGCGCGGGATCTGGGGGATTTCGAGCGCATCCTGCGCCGGCGCATCCTGACCCTGCCCGGGGTTGGCGAGGTCGAATCCAACGTGCTGCTGTCGGAGGAGAAGTCCACGCCGGGGTTTTCCTGATCCGCTCGCGCCGCGGTGAGGTTTTTGCGGCGCCTCGTCACCGAGGCTTGAACGCCGGCGCCTTGCCGCGTGATCGTTTTCGCGCCAGATTCCATGGTCTGAACAGGCTGCGCGGGACATGGGTCCGAATGACCGCCCGTTTCCCGCGACCGTCCGCCTGACCGGCGATCGCCCGTCGGCGGGCGTCGCGGCAAGCAGCCTCGCCTCGCAACCGCATCAGCCCGCGACCCGCGCCGTCCGGCGCGCGTCGAACCAGGATGGGAGTCCGCCATGTCCGCCTCCACGCCGCTGTCCGTCGCCGCGATCGCGCTTGCCGCGACGCTGCTTGCCGCCCCCGCCGCGCTGGCCGCCGAGGCCGCGCCCGCTGACGCCTACATGATCCCCGCATCGGTCTTCGCCGCGCCGGGGCAGGTGGTCGAGGCCGCCTTCGGCGCAGCGGCCTTCATCGTCATGCTGCCGGCGAAGCTGATCTCCGGGCCCATCGAAACCGCCGCCGCGCCACGCGACATGTCGCCCGAGGCGGCGGCGCAACGGCGGGCCGACTGGGCGGCGCAGTTCCCGCGCAACCCCTACCGCTGAACGCCGCCGCGCGGGGCCGGGGCGGCGAACGCCGCCGCCGCCCCGGCAATTGTCGCATTGCCTCGGGCGCTGCGAATGGCTACCTCCTCTTCGAAGAACCGGAGGAGCCCCGCCATGATCGGACGTCTCAATCACGTGGCCATCGCCGTGCCCGACCTCGCGGCGGCCGCGGCGCAGTACCGCGACACCCTCGGCGCCCATGTCAATCCGCCCCAGGACGAACCTGATCATGGCGTCACCGTGGTGTTCATCGACCTGCCCAACACCAAGATCGAACTGCTGCGCCCGCTGGGCGAGGCGTCGCCGATCGCGGCGTTTCTGGCGAAACACCCGTCGGGCGGCATCCATCACATCTGCTACGAGGTCGACGACATCCTCGCCGCCCGCGACCGGCTGCAGGCCGCCGGCGCGCGGGTGCTGGGCGGCGGCGCGCCCCGGATCGGCGCCCATGGCAAGCCGGTGCTGTTCCTGCATCCCAAGGATTTCACCGGCGCGCTGATCGAACTGGAGCAGGCATGAGCGTCACCGCCGCCATCATCCTGCTCGCCGTCATCTGGTTCATGTGCCTGCTGGTGATCCTGCCGCTGGGCACCCGCAGTCAGGAACAGGACGGCAAGATCGTGCCCGGGACCCCCTCCTCGGCCCCGGTGAACCCGCGCATGAAGCGCAAGTTCCTGATCACCACCATCGTGACGCTGATCCTGTGGGCGCTGCTGGTGGGGGTGATTCTGTCCGGGGCGATCAGCCTTGACGACATCAGCTTCTACGGGCCCAGCGGCGTCTACTGACCGGCGCGCCCGATGCCGCAGCGGTGATTTCGCGGATCGCCGCAGCCATGCTATGGTTGCGCGTCGAAATCGAACGCCGCGGCGCAGACGCGGCCCCCGCATTCACCGGACTCAGGAGCCCGCCATGCAGAAAACCGTTCTCGTGAGCGTCATTGCGCTGAGCGCGCTGGCCTTCGTCACCGCCGCGCAGGCCGGGGCGAACTGTTTCCCGCGCGACAGCGGCAGCGCCTCGACCGAAAAGCCCAAGCCCAGCACCGGCGCCTGAAGTTTCGGGCCTGAAGTTTCGGGCCTGAAGTTTTCGGATCTGACGGCAAGGCCGGCGCCCGCGGCCTGACCGGCCCCGGATGATCCCGCGCCGCGCATGACACAACGTCAGTCGCGAGGGGCGTCGTCAGTCGCGAGGGGCGTCGCCGTTCAGGCGATGGAACTGGTGCGTGAAGGTCGCGACCCCCAGCACCGGGATCACCAGATTGAGCAGCGGCACCGACAACGGCGCCGCCATCAGCCCGCCGGCCAGAAACACCCGCCCGAAATGGCGCTTGCGCAGCTTGCGCGCCGCGGCGAAGCCGATGCGCCGCGCCGCCACGAGCTCAAAATACTGCCGCCCCAGCAGATGGCCGTTGACGGCGATGAACACCAGCGGCGCCAGCGGACCGGCCAGCAGATAGACCACGAGGCCGACCAGATTGACCCCGATCAGGGTCAGCGTGAACAACGCCCCGTCCCACAGCATGGCCCCCAGATTGATCTTTGGCGCAGGGGGCAGGTCCGGATAGTGGCGCGCCTCGACGGCGGCGGCGATCTCTTCGAGGAAAACGCCGATGAACAGGCTCGCCACCGGGAACATCAGGATCGCGGTCAGGACCACGCCGGCGCCGTAGGCCAGCCAGGCCAGCGCGTCGTCGATGAAGGTGATCTGCCAGCCGAACAGCGAAAATTCCATGGACGGGATCAGCGCGACGCCCCAGCTCCACAGCAGATAGACCAGCGCCAGCAGCCCGATGGTGAGCAGCAGCGACAACACGAACACCCGGCGAAACCGCGGGTCCAGCATCTGCGCCACGGCCCGCGAAAAGTCTTTCAGCAAGTCGCTCATTCGTCGATCCAGGCGGTGATTGCGGCCATGTCCGGGCGCGGGCGTTCGGGCGGGGGGGCGGTCTCGGTCCCCATATGAATGAATCCCGCCACCCATTCGCGCGCCGCCAGGTCCAGGCCCTCGGTCAGGAACGCCCGGTCAAACGCCATCCAGCCGGTGAGCCAGTTCGCCCCCCAGCCCGAGGCCAGCGCCGCGTTGAGCAACCCCAGGCAGACCGCGCCCGCCGACAGGGTCTGCTCGATTTCGGGCGCCTTGTCGGTGGGGCCGGGCGAGGCGATCACCGCCACGATCAGCGGCGATTCCGAAAACCCCGACACCGCCTTGGCCAGCTTGTCCGGGTCGCGCCCCCGCGCGTGGCCCAGCCGATGGGCGAGCGCCGCCAGCCGGATCAGCGCCGCGCCCTCCAGCACGATGAAGCGCCAGGGTTCGAGCTTGCCGTGATCGGGGGCGCGGGCGGCGGCCTCCAGCATCGGCGCCAGGGCGGCGCGACCGGGCCCCGGCGCCGCCAATGTGCGGGCCGGGCGGGACCGACGGGTGCGCAGGAAGTCCATGACCTCGGGGCGCGGTTCAAGCGGGCGCGGATCGGGCAAGGGCGGCTCCTGTGCGATGGCGGACATGGCGGCGAGCCCTCATGTCGGTCCTTGCGCCGCCGGTGTCAAGAATGCCCGGGCGGCGCCGATTCAATGCAGGGCGGATCCCGATCCGCCATTCGCGGCGCCGGCCCCGGGCGAAGCGCCGTCATGGGGTCAGCCGCGCCTGACCAGGATCCCGGCGGTCAGTTCCGACAGCGCCCGGCGCTGCGCCCCGTCGGCGGTGAAATTCTCCGCCGCCAGCCAGGTTTCGAAAGCGGCGCGCAAACCTGGCCACTCGCCGTCGATGCAGGCGTACCAGGCCGTGTCGCGGTTGCGCCCCTTGTAGACCAGCGCCTGACGGAACACGCCCTCGAAACTGAATCCCAGCCGCATCGCGGCGCGGCGCGAGCGCGCGTTCAGCGCGTCGCATTTCCATTCGAAGCGTCGGTAGCCAGCCTCGAAGGCCCAGCGCATCATCAGGTAAATCGCCTCGGTGGCGGCCCGCGTCGCCTGCATCTCCGGCGCGAAATGGATGTTGCCGATCTCGATGCTTCCCGCCGCCGGGGCGATGCGCAGATACGAAACCATGCCTCCCAGCGCGCCGGTCTGCAGATCGCGAACCGCAAAGAACAGCGGATCGTCGCCGAGGCAGGCTTGCGCCATCCAGTCGCGAAACGCCGCCTCCGTCGCGAACGGGCCGCTGGCCATGTAGGTCCAGTTCAGCCCCTGCGCATCCCGCGCATAGGCGGCGTGCAGCGCCGCCGCCTGCGCCGCCGGGTCGGCGGGTTCGAGCCGCGCATGACGCCCGGTCATCGCCGCGCTGATCGGGCGCGGCGGCGGGGACCAGTCGGGCAGGGCGGGGCCCACGGGGCGCCCGATCGCTTCGCCGCCCGAGGGGCGCGGCGCTTCGTCGGATCCGGGCATGGTCATGGGCATGGGCGCCGATCTCCGCGGGGTCAGGCGAACACGCCGGTGTCGCCGCCCAGGTCGAGCCCGGGGAACACCTCGCGCTCCAGCGCGCCGCGGCCCAGGCCGAACATCGTGCGCAGCGCCCAGGCGGCGTGGCGGCGCAGATCCTCGGTCGGCATCAGGTCGCGATCCTGATACAGTCGGCCCTCGCCCAGTCCCGGCCAGCGCCCATGCACCTTCGCCCCCGACAGCGCGCCGCCGGCGAAGATCATCAGCCCGCCGGTGCCGTGATCGGTGCCCCGCGTGCCGTTCTGGCGCGCGGTGCGCCCGAATTCGGTCATGCAGATCACCGCGGTGCGCTCCCAGTTGCGACCCAGACCCTCGCGCAGCGCCACAAGGGATTGCGCAAGGTTGTCAAGGGGTTTGCGCAATGCATTCATCTGGCCCCTATGGGTGTCAAACCCGCCCAGCGAGAACGCGGCGATGCGGCTTTCGCCGTTCAGCATCTCCGCCGCCAGGGCTGCGAGGCTGACCGCGTCGACCTTTTTCGCGCGCGCCAGCCCCATGCCGTCGATCTCGGCGTCGATGGCCACCGCCTCGCGCCCGGCGGCGGCGAAAAGCGGGTCGCGCGACAGCACCAGCTCCAGCAATTCCAGCGTCGAGAGCGACAGGCGCAGGTCATTGTCGGGGGCCCAGTTCAGCGCCTCCGCCTTGCCGTCGAGCAGCAGCATCCGCCCGCGCCCCACGGCGATGGCGGTGCGCGACGATGCGCCGGGGATCTGCGCCAGCGCCCGGTTCAGCCAGCCGTCGCCGCCCGCGGTCATGGCGCCGTTGCGCGACCCGGCGCCGTTTTCCAGCGCGTCCTGCCCGTCGAAATGGCTGCGCTTGTCGCGATAGGGGGTGGAGACCGCGTGGGCGAAGCTCAACTCGCCCGCCCGCCACAGCGGCGCCAGCGCCCCGAGCGCCGGATGCAGCGCGAAACGCCCGTCCAGATCCAGCGCGCCTTGCCCCGGGTCGGTGGCGAGTTCCGGGCGCATGGCGGCGTATTCGGGGTCGCCATAGGGCCCGACGGCGGCCAGCCCGTCCAGCGCGCCGCGCAGCACGATGGCCACCAGCCGGTTGTCGCCGGGGGCGGCGGCGAAGGTGACGCGGCTGGTGAGCGGAAACGCCGCCGCCGAACAGCCCAGCGTCAGCCCGGCCTTCAGAACGGCGCGGCGCGGGAGGGCGGGTGTCGGTCTGCGCATCGCCTGCTCCTCAGACACGGTTGAAATCGGGGGAGACCAGCAGCAGCGCGATGCCCTCCCATTTTTCCGCGGCGGCGGCGACCGCGAAGCCGGTCTCGCGGCTGACGGCGTCGCGCAGGGCGATGCGCGCCAATTCGCGCGGGTCGATGCGATTGGGCGCGGCGTTGCCGACGCGGCTCGCCCATTCCAGCCGCGCCGCCATGCCGCTGGGGGTGATCCAGGCTTGCGCCGGTTCTTCCCAGCCGTCGGGGCCGGGGGCGAGGTCCATGGGCTGGTTCATGGAGCGCAGGGCGCGCAGGGTCAGATGCGGGCCGTAGCGTTTTTTCGGACGCATGTCCTTGGGCCTCGCCCCGAGGGCGCGCAGCCCCGAGACCACCAGATCCCATGGTTTCTTCACCTTGGCGCCGGGGGTTTCCCAGGCCGCGGGGTGTTCGAGCATCGCCGCGCTCAGGGCGCGCAGATCCGCCCCCCCGGCGCGGTTGGCGGCCAGATAGGCGGCGCGCATATGCGCCACCAGCGCGCGCGGCGGCGCGTCGGCGACGAAATGCGTGGCCATCTTGCGGGCCAGGAACCCGGCGGTGGCTTCGCGCCCGGCCAGATGGGCGAGAAAATCCAGCACGTCGGCCTGTCCCGTGCCGACGCGATCCGCGCGCCCGTAGCGCCGCCCGAGCACGGTCTTGAAACCGGGCTCCGCCAGATTGCGCCGGAAGCGGAAGCCGTCGTCGCGCAGCGTCGCGTCGCGATCCTCGCGCCACGGCATGGCCACCGAGAACCCCGCCAGCAGCCGGGCGAATTCGCGCACGTCGCGCTGCTCGTAGGGGCCGTCCACGCCCAGCGTGTGCAGTTCGAGGATCTCGCGCGCCAGGTTTTCGTTCAGTCCGCGCTCAGGGCGGTTGCGCGCCGCCTTCGAATGCGGCCCGGCGGAGAAATTCTGGTCCAGATAGACCAGCATCGCCGGGTTGCGGGTCACCGCGGTCAGCATGTCGGCGAAGCGCCCGCCGACATGGGGCCGGATGGCGCGTTCCTGCATGGGCCGGATCAGGGCTCCCTGCATGTTGTTCTTGCGCGCCGTGGTGAAATGGCCGCTCCAGAAACGCAGCAGCCGTTCGGCGAAGCCATGGGGGGCGCTGACCGGCCCGGCCATGCGCGCGATCTGGTCGGCATGGATGGTTTCGCGCAGGGCGCGGCCATGGGTCTTGCGCCGGATCTCGGCCGCCGGGTCGCCCTTGCGAGAGGCGCGCGCCGCGATGCGGTAATCGGCGATCAGGTCGATGCGCCGCGACATCTCGTCATCGTCGATCCCCGACGCGGCGGGGGCGGCGATCTGGGCCAGCAGCGCGTCCGCGTCGGCGGGGGCCGGCTGATCGGGGCGGAACCCGGTGCCGAATCGCAGGGTGGCGAGCGTCGCGCGGTCGAGAGCCATGGAAACCGGTCTCCGGGGCCAGGGGGGGGCGGGGCGGGGCCAGGGGGCGGCGGGGCGGGGCGGGGACGCACGCCCGCCCCGCCGCCCATCAATACCCCCTTCAGCTTGCGCATCAAGGGGGAGCGAGTGCGACCAAATTCGGGCGATTGCGCGACGCGCCCCGCAGACGGCGCACGAAAACATGCGCCGCCGAGATTGCCGAATCAAACCTGCGCCACAATTATCCGCCAGAGGGGGCGCGTCGGCCGGGGCCGTTGCGCCGCGACGCGCGCGCCGCGCCAGAACGCCCTGACGGCCTCCGCATGGGGCGCAGACCTGGAACCGACACGCAACCGGAACCGACACTCAAAAGGACATCACGACATGTTTCGCAAAACCGCTCTGGCCATGACCGCTGTCGTTTTCCTCGGCGCCTGCGCCAGTTCTCCGACCGGCACCGACGGCATCACCCAGCGTCAGGGCACCGGCGCGCTCGCCGGCGCGGCCATCGGCGCGGCGCTCGGCACCCTGGTCGGCGGCAACGACGTGCGCAACGCGCTGGTCGGCGCCGGCATCGGGCTGATCGCGGGGGCCGCCGTGGGCAGCTATCTGGACGATCAGGAACGCGAACTGAACCGCAGTCTCGAAGGCACCGGCGCCAATGTGCAGCGGATCAACGACACGCTGCTGGTGACGCTGCCCTCGGGCATCACCTTCGACACCGACAGCGCCAGCGTGAAGGGCCAGTTCCAGCGGCCCCTGCGCCAGATCGCGGCGACGCTGGTGCAATATCCGTCGAGCTACATCGAGGTGATCGGCCACACCGATTCCACCGGAGCCGCGTCCTACAACCAGACCCTGTCGGAAAAGCGCGCCCGTTCGGTAAGCCGGGTGCTGATCAACAACGGCGTGCACCCCCAGCGCATCGCCGCCTATGGCTATGGCCAGACCTATCCGGTCGCCTCCAACGCCACGCCTGCCGGGCGCGCCGCCAATCGGCGGGTGGAGATCCGCATCACCCCGATCACCGAAGGCTGATCGGGGCGCGCGCAGGCCGGGGCGGCGCGATGAAGGATCGCGACGCCTCGGCGCTGCTTGACGAGACCGCAGAGGCGGACGCGTTCGAATTCCTCAATCTCGGCGGCCGCGGCTTCATCCAGGATTTCCAGCCGGGGCGGGACCGCATCAACATCGCGCCGCTGGGGCTGACGCCGTCGGATCTGCTGATCTCCATCGCCGGGCGCGATCTGGTGCTGGCCTTCGACGGCGGCGAGGTGGTGCTGCGCGGCGCCGCCGGGCTGACTCTGCGCGAGCGCGATTTCCGCTTTTGACGCCCGGCCTCCGTCCGGGCATTGGCCCGCATCGCCCGACATCCGGCGCGTTCGGGCCCGCAAACCGGAGGTTTCGCCGGTTTCGGCCTCGCGCGACCGGCGCGGGGCTTGACTTGCGTCTGCCCAGCCTGTGTATCGGCGCCATGTCGCCATGCCGCCGCCGCGCGCGCGTGCCCGACGCCACCGCCCTTGCCGCGCCCGACGCCTTCACTGCGACTGCCGCCATATTCGAGGACCGCCATGCACGCCTATCGCTCCCACACCTGCGCCGATCTGCGCGCCGAGCATGTCGGTCAGAACGTGCGCCTTTCGGGCTGGGTGCATCGCGTGCGCGACCATGGCGGCATCCTGTTCATCGACCTGCGCGACCATTACGGCATGACCCAGATCCTCGCCGACCCGGACAGCCCGGCCTTTGCGGCGATGGAAAAGGCGCGCGCCGAATGGGTGATCCGCATCGACGGCGTGGTCAAGGCGCGCGACCCGGATCTGGTCAACCCCAAGCTGCCCACCGGCGAGGTGGAGATCTTCATTCGCGAACTGGAAGTCCTGAGCGCCGCCGAGGAACTGCCCCTGCCGGTGTTCGGCGAACTGGACTACCCCGAGGAAACCCGCCTGAAATACCGGTTTCTGGACCTGCGGCGCGAACATCTGCATGACAACATCGTGCTGCGATCGAACGTCATCGCCTCGCTGCGCCGGCGCATGACCGATCGGGGGTTCCACGAATTTCAGACCCCGATCCTGACCGCCTCCTCGCCCGAGGGCGCGCGCGACTTTCTGGTGCCCTCGCGCCTGCATCCCGGAAAATTCTACGCGCTGCCCCAGGCGCCCCAGCAGTTCAAGCAGCTGATCATGGTCGCCGGCTTCGACCGCTATTTCCAGATCGCGCCGTGTTTTCGCGACGAGGACCCGCGCGCCGACCGTTCCCCCGGCGAATTCTACCAGCTCGACATGGAAATGAGCTTTGTCACCCAGGAGGACGTGTTTCAGGCCATCGAACCCGTCATGCGCGGCGTGTTCGAGGACTTCGGCGGCGGCCGCCCGGTGACGCAGGAATTTCCGCGCATCGCCTATGCCGACGCGATGCTGAAATACGGCACGGACAAGCCCGACCTGCGCAATCCCATCGAAATGCAGATCGTTTCGGAGCATTTCGTCGATTCGGGGTTCAAGATCTTCGCCAACCTGCTGAAGCAGGAGGGCAATGAGATCCGCGCCATTCCCGCCCCCACCGGCGGCTCGCGCAAATTCTGCGACCGGATGAATTCCTTCGCCCAGCGCGAAGGGCTGCCCGGCATGGGGTATATCTTCTGGCGCGAGGAGGACGGCGCCTGCGCCGGCGCCGGGCCGCTGGCGAAAAACATCGGCCCCGAGCGCACCGAGGCGATCCGCCGGCAGCTTGGCCTTCAGGTCGGCGACGCGGCGTTCTTCCTTGCCGGCAAGCCGTCGAGCTTTCTCGACGTGGCCGGGCGGGCGCGAAACCAGATCGGCGAGGAACTGGGGCTGACCGCGAAGGACCGCTTCGATTTCTGCTGGATCGTCGATTTCCCCATGTATGAGCGCGACGAGGAGTCCGGGGATCTCGATTTCTCGCACAACCCGTTTTCCATGCCGCAGGGCGGGCTGGAGGCGCTGGAGAAACTGCCGCCGCTCGACGTGCTCGGCTATCAATACGACATCGTCTGCAACGGGGTCGAACTGTCCTCGGGCGCGATCCGCAACCACAAGCCCGAGATCATGTACAAGGCCTTCGAGATCGTCGGCCATGACCGCGCCTTCGTGGACGACAATTTCGGCGGCATGATCAGCGCCTTCAGGTTCGGCGCGCCGCCCCATGGGGGCGTCGCGCCGGGGATCGACCGCATGGTCATGCTGCTCGCCGACGCCGAAAACATCCGCGAGGTCATCATGTTCCCCATGAACCAGCGCGCCGAGGATCTGATGATGGACGCGCCGTCGCGGATCGGGAACGAACAGCTGCGCGAACTGGGCCTGAGACTGGCGCCGCGGGACTGAGGCGAAAACGGGCGGGCGCAGGGCTGGCGCGGCGCAGGACGGCGCAGGACGGGGCAGGGATGATCTACGAGACCACCACATACGACCCGGCCCGCCACTTCGTGCTGTTCATCCATATCCGCAAGACCGGCGGGTCCTCGCTGGGTCTGCAGATGGCCGCGGCGCTGGAGGCCGCGGGGATAACGGGCGGCTACCGCCGGCTGCAGATGCAGGCGCTGGAAAGCTACAACAAGGGGCTGCGGCTGGCCCATGAAAAGCTGCGCCGCCGCTGGCTGCATCTGGTGGACGAGACCGGGGCCGAGGCCCGCCGCGCGCTGGGCGTGGCCAACCTGTCCATGGACACGGTGACGGTGGCCAGCGGCCATGTGCGCGTCGACAGCGTCAACGCCGGGCGGCGCGATCCGCTGCTGGTGACGCTGGTGCGCGAACCGGTCGATCGGCTGGTGTCGGAATATTTTTTCACCCGCGACCGGGTCAACGCCGCCTCGCGCAAGCCCGGCGCCGAAAAGAAGAAGCGCGCCGCCGCGCTGTCCTTCGAGGACTACGCCGAAATGCTGATCGAGCGCGCCGACGAATTGCCGCTGAACGGCCAGTCGGCGTATTTCAGCGAGGCGGGCGATTTCGCCAGCGCGCGCAAGATCATCGACCAACGTTTCCTGCTGGCGGCGCCGACGCCGCGCATGGCGCGGTTCTCGGAACTGCTCGGCGCCAAGCTGGGGATTCCGCTGGGCGCGACCCAGCGGCGCAACAAGGGCGTGTCGCGCCCGGCGCGATTCGAGCCCGACGCAAGGCTGCGCGCCCGGCTGGAAGCCGCCATGTCCGAGGATTGCGCGCTTTACGACCACGTGACCCGCGAATTTGACGCCCTGAGCGCGCGCGTCGGCGAAATCGCCGGGCCGGATTCGCAATACACGAATGAAGCTTGACGAAATGGGGCCCGGCGCCCATAACATGAACAATATGTTCATGGTTAATTAGGCAAAACCGGCATAGACACGCGGATCAAACAAGGGCGCTGAAGCACAAGCAAGCACATGAAAATCATCACCACGACCCAGGATCTCGAACTCTTCTGCGACGCCTGCGCGGCGCATCCCTATGTCACTGTGGACACGGAGTTTCTGCGCGAACGCACCTATTGGCCGCAGCTCTGCCTCGTGCAGATGGCGCATCCGGTTCCCGGCGGCGGCGACGACCCGGAAAGCGCCGCGATCATCGACCCGATGGCCGACGGCATATCGCTGGATCCGCTGTTCGCGCTGATGCGCGACGAGGGCGTGGTCAAGGTGTTCCACGCCGCCCGTCAGGATCTGGAGATCTTCTGCAATCTCGGCGATCTGATCCCGACGCCGCTGTTTGACACCCAGGTCGCGGCCATGGTCTGCGGCTACGGCGATCAGGTCGGCTACGAGACGCTGGTGCGCAAGATCATGGGCGAGAAGCTCGACAAATCCTCGCGGTTCACCGACTGGGCGCAGCGCCCGCTCACCGAAAAGCAGCTGGTCTACGCGCTGGCCGACGTCACCCACCTGCGCGGCATCTATGAACGGCTGGCGGACGAATTGCGCCGCTCCGGCCGCACCCCCTGGGTGGCCGAGGAAATGGCCACCCTCACCAGCATGGACACCTATCGCAACGACCCCGAGCAGATGTGGAAGCGGCTCAAGACCCGTTCGACCTCCGGGCGGTTCCTGGCGGTGGCGAAATCGCTGGCGGCGTGGCGCGAACGCAAGGCCCAGAAGCGCAACATCCCGCGGTCGCGGCTGATGAAGGACGACGCGCTGCTGGAGGTCGCCTCCAACCGGCCGACCACCATCGAGGAGCTGAGCCGCTCGCGCCTGCTGCTGCGCGAGGCCCGCAAGGGCGACACCGCGGCGGAGATCCTGGCGGCGGTGGCCGAGGGCGAGGCGGTGCCGCGCGAGGACCAGCCCCGCGCCCAGGCCCCCGGCGCCAACCGGGCCAATTCCTCGGCCCTCACCGATCTGCTGAAGGTGCTGCTGAAGGCGCGGGCCGAGGAGATGGGCGTCGCCCCGAAGCTGCTGGCCTCGGCCGACGACCTGTCGCGCATCGCCAATGAATCCGCGCCCGAGGTGCCGGCGCTGCGCGGCTGGCGGCGCCAGGCCTTCGGCGAACTGGCCCTGCAATTGAAGCGCGGCGAGATCGCCCTGTCCGCCACCGATTCAGGCATCGACATCGTCGAGTTCGACGACTGAGCTCTTCTATCGGTCCGGTGATCCGGCCGGGCGACGTGGGCGGGTCGGGCCATGCGAAACGGGGCGGGCGAAACGGGGCGGGCAGTGGCGAACGCGCCGCCCCGGCGACGAAAAATTCAGAAACGGGTGGCGACGGGGCCGGCTTCGGCGAACACCCGCACCCCGACCGCGGCGCCGATATCGGCCCGCGACAGGATGCGGTCGGCGCGGATGCGGCGTTGCGCGGCGTTGCCGACCGGCGGGGCTTCGGCGCCGTTCAGCTCCGGCGGCGCGGCGACGAAATCGAATTCCAGAAACCCGTCCGGACCGGGCGCTCCGCCGCGGCGGGGGTCCAGCCGGGGCCCGAACCAGCGGCTGGCCGGGGCCTCGCCAAAGGCGCTGACCGCGACCCCGTCATGCAGCGACCCGATCTCGATGCGGTCCACCCGCGAGATCGTCCTGCGGATCGCCGGCCCGACATTCAGCGCCGGTTCCTTGACCGGGTCCACCGACGGTCCCAGCACGTCAAGCTGGACCGAGCTGTCCGCGCAGGCGGACAGGCCCAGCGCCGCCAGAAGCGCCAGCGAGGCGGCGGTCGCGCGGGCGCGGCGCGGCGCGCGGCGGCTGGCCGGGATTGAGTGCATGTCGATTTCTCCGTCATCTGCGTATGTCATGCATACCGCCACAGCGGTGAGGTAAAAGAAAGCGAAACGATGAACAAGGGGGGCGTGCGGGGCCTGAATGCCGGACTGGCCGGGCGGCGGGTGCTGATCGCGGGCGGGGCGCGCGAAGGGGCGGCGCTGGCGGCGCTGCTGCGCGGCGTCGGGGCGCTGCCGCAACGCCCGGGGCAGGGCGATCCGGGTCGCCCGGCGCTGGCGCTGATCGACGCCTCGCATCCGTTCGATCCGGACGGCGCGGCGCGGGCTCGGGCGACGGCGCGCAGGGCCGGGATTCCGCTGGCGGTCCTGCGCCGCCCGCCCTGGCGCCCCGGCCCGGGCGACCGCTGGATTCGCGTGCGCGCGCCCGGGGCGGCGGCGCTGGCGCTGCGCCCGGAATGGCGGCGCGTGTTCCTGGCGCTGGGCCGCGACCGGCTGCGCGCCTTCGAGGCCCAGTCCCGGCGGCGTTTTTTCCTGCGCGCCTTCGGTCCCGGGATCGGCGACGATCCGGACGCCCGCCCGCTGCGCCTGCGCCGGTTCGATCTGCTGACCGCGCCCGGCCCGTTCTTCGCGCCGCAGGAGGCCGCGCTGTTCGCCCGCCTGCGCATCGACGCGCTGGTGGCGCGCAACGCCGGCGGCCCCGACGCCTGGCCCAAGATGGCCGCGGCGCGGCGTCTGGGCCTGCCCGTGGTGCTGCTGGAGCCGCCCCCGCGCGCCGCCGGCGCGCTGCCCGACGCCGCCTCCGCGCTGGCCTGGCTGCGGGCCCGTGCGCGCGAATTCTGAGCCGCCCCCCGCTCCCCCGCTCCCCCCCGGACCGGCGCGCGCCATGCGCAACGGCCCTTGCCCCGCGCCGCCGGTGCGCCTAATTGGATCCGCACAAGCAGGAGACCCCGGATGACCACCGCTCAGCCCCAATCCGCGCCCCCCGCGCCGGATTTCGAAGAGATCGCCGAAAATTTCGAATTCCTCGACGATTGGGAGGACCGCTACGGCTATGTCATCGAGCTGGGCAAGGAGATGCCGCCGCTGCCCGATTCCCTGCGCGGTCCCGAAACCAAGGTCGACGGCTGCGCCAGCCAGGTCTGGATCGCGCCCCGCGTCGAGGACGGCCCGCCGCGCCGGCTGCATTTCGACGGCGACAGCGACGCCATGATCGTGCGCGGGCTGATCGCCATTCTGCGGGCGCTGTATTCCGGGCGCACCCCCGCCGAGATTCTCGCCATCGACGCCGAGGCGGCGCTGGCGCGGCTGGGGCTGAACGATCACCTGTCCGCGCAGCGCTCCAACGGTTTGCGGGCGATGATCGCGCGGCTGCGGGCGCTGGCCTCGGCCTGATCGCCGGGCGCGCCGAAAAAACCGCGCCACGTCGCAAAACAGGGCCGGAAAAGTCGCGTTTATTCCCACGCGCAACCGCCGCGGCGGTTTAGAATCAGCAGGTTCGCCGCGAATGCCCCCGGCGACAGGCGCCACGCCCATAGCGGGAGAATATGTCCATGTCGGAAGAAGAAGAAGATCTCGTCCTCAGCGAATTGCCGGATGACGAACTGGTCCCGCAGATGTTCGACGATCTCTATGACGGCATGCGCGACGAGATCATCGAATCCGTCAACATCCTGCTGGGCCGCGGCTGGGCGCCCTATGACATCCTCACCAAGGCGCTGGTCGAGGGCATGCGCATCGTCGGCGTGGATTTCCGCGACGGCATCCTGTTCGTGCCCGAGGTGCTGCTCGCCGCCAACGCCATGAAGGGCGGCATGCAGATCCTGAAGCCGCTGCTGGCCGAGACCGGCGCGCCGCGCCTCGGCACCATGGTGATCGGCACGGTGAAGGGCGACATCCACGACATCGGCAAGAATCTGGTCACCATGATGATGGAGGGCGCCGGATTCGAGGTCCATGATCTGGGCATCAACAACCCGGTGGAAAACTATCTGGAGGCCATGGAGGCGCGCGAGGTCGACATCCTCGGCATGTCGGCGCTGCTGACCACCACCATGCCCTACATGAAGGTGGTGATCGACACGATGATCGAGAAGGGCATGCGCGACGACTACATCGTGCTGGTGGGCGGCGCGCCGCTGAACGAGGAATTCGGCAAGGCCATCGGCGCCGACGCCTATTGCCGCGACGCCGCGGTGGCGGTGGAGACCGCGAAAACCCTGATCGCGGAACGCAAGCACAACCAGTTGAGCGCCTGACGCTGCGCGCCCGGACCCCCGGGCGCGACGCGGGCGCAATGGCGGGAGACCCGATGAGCGATACCAGTCCCGACGCGCCGGCGCACCTGCCGGCGAACGACGAGGGTCTCGCCCAAGCCGGGCTCGGCGCGGCGGCGTCGGATCCGGCGGGCGGGGAACGGGTGCTGCTGATCGCCTGCGGGGCGCTGGCGCGCGAGATCCTCGCCGTCACCCGCAGCGCCGGCTGGTCGCATCTGGACCTGATCTGCCTGCCGGCGAAGCTGCATCTGACCCCGGAGCGGATCCCCGGCGAGGTGACGCGGCTGGTGACCGAGAACCGCGCCGCCTATGCGCGGATCTTCGTGGTCTACGCCGATTGCGGCACCGGCGGGCTGCTCGACGCGGCGTGCGAGGCGCTCGGGGTCACCCGCATCGCCGGGCCCCATTGCTACAGTTTCTTCGACGGCAACGAGGCCTTCGCGCAAAGCGCCGAGGACGAGATGCGCAGCTTCTACCTCACGGATTTCCTGGTGCGCCAGTTCGACGCCTTCGTGTGGAAGCCCATGGGGCTGGATCGCCACCCGCAGCTGCGCGACATGATCTTCGGCAATTATGAACGGCTGATCTATCTGGCCCAGACCGACGACCCGGCGCTGGACCGTCAGGCGGAGGCCGCGGCGAAACGCCTTGGCCTGGACTACCTGCGCCGCAAGACCGGCTATGGCGATCTGACCGGTTTCCTTTCCGACGCGGCGCGAAATGCAAAACCGGAAGGGCTGCGGGATTAACGTCGGCGCCCGCTTGGATTGCATGAACTTGTGATGAATTTAAGGGGATTGCCGCGCATGCCGGCATCGACCGCCGCCCGCGCGGCGCGTGGCGGTCGGCGGTCGATTCTGGCGTCAGTCGCGCACCAGTCGCAGATGCGGGGCCCTGGCCGGGGCGTCGGATTCGTCATCGCGGCTGCGTTCGGCGTTCGGGTTGCCGTCAATGGCGGTCAGCACCGGCGAGGCGCCGGCGCCGTGATCGAAGGCCGCGCCGGCCTCGGCGAAGGCGTAATCGTCGCCGCCCGGCTCGGTCATCCGCGTCGGGTCGAGATCGATCGGCAGCAGCCGTGATCCGAGGCAGCGAAAGCGCATCGGTTCGGCCGCGCTGGCGCGGCGCGACCGCCCCTGAAGGTTGATCGCGCCCAGCACCCGGTCCATGCGGCCCAATTCGCTGCGCATGGGCAAAAGCAGGATTTCGCCGCGCCAGGAGCGTTTTTCGTCCTGAATCGGCGATGAATGCCGGTCGCCGCGCTCCGGCGCCGCCGGGGCGTCGGCGAAATCTTCGCCCCGGGCGGCGATGCTCTTGATGCGCATCACGCCGACGCCGGGGTTGCGCACGACGCGGCAGGCGAGGTCCACCAGGTCGGCGCCGTGACCGTCATCCATGAGCGCCTCGGCGACCATGCCGCGCGCCTCCATGCCGATCATCTCGCACAGGCCGGTGCCGGCCAGCCGGAAGCGCATGTCGCAATCGTCGAGCACTTCCAGAATGAACATGGTTTCGAGCGCCGAGCTGATTTCGCGCGGGTCGATCTCCGAGCGGAAAGGCGCTTCGCGCCCCTTCCTGAGCCCATTCCAGTAGCGATAAAGCGCCTTGGTGTTCGCGTGGTCCATGACCTGACCTGTTTTGATGTATTTTCGTATCATTTTATTTCATTCCAACTTAGTCCAGCCCTAAATCACGTCGGACTGTAATGTTCCTGAACAGTTCGGTGCGTTTTTGCGGGGATTATCGCCCCCATGGGTGAAAAGCAGCAAGCGCTGTGCCATTAACTTCGCCGTGCGGGGGGTATCAGGGTGAACGCGCATCCCGGGCGGCGCCGGGGTCGATTGCAGCCCCGGCCGCGCGCCGCTACCATCGCGCGCGACCGCGATCTCGGGAGAATGACATGGCGCTTCAGAGCATGACCGGATTCGCCGCGCGCGAGGGCGGCGACGACCGCCTCGCCTGGCGGTGGGAGCTGCGCTCGGTCAATGCGCGCGGGCTCGATCTGCGCTATCGCGGCCCGGAATCGCGCGACGCGCTGGAGGCGGCGTTCCGCGCCGCGGCCAAACGGATGTTCGCGCGGGGATCGGTGTCCGCGTCGCTGCGGCTGGCCCGCCGGGACGGCGCGGCGCAGCTGCGGGTCGCGCCCGCGGCGCTCGACGCGGTGATCGCCGCGCTGGCCCAGATCCGCGCCGCCGTCGAGGCCGCCGGGCTGCCCGCGGCGCCGGTCTCGGTCGAGACGGTTCTGGGGCATCGCGGCGTGCTCGACGCCAGCGAACCGGAGCCCGGCGAAGACGAGCGCGCCGCACAGGACGCGGCCATGCTCGCCGACGGGGTCGCGGCGCTTGGCGACCTGGCGGCGGCGCGGGCCGAGGAGGGCGCGCGGCTGGAAGACATCCTCGCGGCGCAGGTCGATCGCATCGCCGAACTGACCGGCGCCGCCGAGGCCGTCGCCGCGGCGCGCGCCGCAGCCGCCGGGCCGATGCTGCAACGCAAGCTGGCGGCGCTTGGCGACGCGGGCAAGGTCGATGCGGATCGGGTGGCGCAGGAACTGGCGATCCTCGCGGTCAAGGGCGATGTGCGCGAGGAACTGGATCGCCTGGGCGCCCATGTGGCGGCGGCGCGCGAATTGCTGGCCGCCGACGGGGCGGTGGGGCGGCGGCTGGATTTCCTGATCCAGGAATTCAACCGCGAGGCCAACACCCTGTGCTCCAAGGCGGATTTCACCGATCTGACCGCCGTGGGGCTGGAGTTGAAGGCGGTGATCGACCAGATGCGCGAACAGGTTCAGAACATCGAATGAGCGACGCCGCGCCCCCCCCGCCCGCCCCGGAGGACGATCCGACGCCCGAGGGCGAATCGCGCCGCGCCGCGCAGGCCGCCGCCACGCGCCGGCGCGGGCTGATGTTCATCCTGTCCTCGCCCTCGGGCGCCGGCAAGTCGACGCTGTCGCGGCGTCTGCTGGCCGGGGATGACCGGTTCAGCTTCTCGGTCTCGGCCACCACCCGCGCCCCGCGCCCCGGCGAGGTCGATGGCCGCGAGTATTTCTTCAAATCCCGGGAAGCCTTCAAGAAAATGATCGCGGCGGGGGAAATGCTGGAACATGCCGAGGTGTTCGGCAATTTCTACGGCTCGCCCCGCGCCCCGGTGGAGGCGGCGATCGAGGCCGGGCGCGACGTGCTGTTCGACGTGGATTGGCAGGGCGGGCAGCAGCTGCGCAACTCGCCGCTGCGCGACGCGGTGGTGTCGGTGTTCATCCTGCCGCCCTCGATGGCCGAACTGGAACGCCGCCTGCGGGCGCGCGGACAGGACAGCGCCGCGGTGGTGGCCGGGCGCATGGCCAAGTCCCGCGCCGAGATCAGCCACTGGGCGGAATACGATTACGTGCTGATCAATGACGACCTGGACCGCTGCGAGCGCGAGATCCAGTCGATCCTCGCCGCCGAGCGCCTGCGGCGCGACCGGCGGCCGGGGCTGGTGGGGTTCGTGCAGGCGCTGAACCGGGAATTCGAGGAGGGCGGACAATGACCGCGAACGGGCTTTTCGCATTGGACGGCGTGGCGCCGACGCTGCCGGGTGACGGCGATTTCTGGGTGGCGCCAGGGGCGGCGGCGATCGGCGACGTGAGGCTGGAATCCGGCGCCTCGATCTGGTTCAACGCGGTTCTGCGGGGCGATTGCGAGCCCATTATCCTGGGCGCCGGGTCCAACATTCAGGACTGCGCGGTGCTGCACACCGATCCGGGCATGCCGCTGACCATCGGCGCCAACGTCACCGTCGGGCACAAGGCGATGCTGCATGGCTGCAGCGTCGGCGCGGGATCGCTGATCGGCATCAACGCGGTGGTGCTGAACGGCGCGCGCATCGGCGCCGGCTGCCTGATCGGGGCCAACGCGCTGATCACCGAGGGCAAGGAGATCCCCGACGGCGCCCTGGTCATGGGCCAGCCGGGCAAGGTGGTGCGCATGCTCGACATGGCGGCGCGGGCGAAGCTGCTGGAAAGCGCGGCGCATTACCAGCGCAACATGCGCCGGTTCCGCGACGGTCTCGCGGCGGTCTGAACGCGGGGATCGCCGGCGGGTCGGCGCGGCGGAGGCCCGAATGCGCCGCGCCCGGCCCTTATGCGCGCCTCAGGCGTCGCTGGGGATGCGCGCGCTCAGCACGAAACCGGTCTCGACCCGCTCGAACCCGAGGGTGGCGCCGCAGGCGTCGGCGTTCTGGCGCGCGGCCACGTAATGCACCTCGCCGGGCGCGGGGTCGGGCGCGCCGGGGGCGCCCTCGATCCAGCCGGCGGCGCAATCGGGCAGGCGCAGGTTTTCGCCGATGGCGGCGACGCGCAGGGCGGTGACGCCGGTGTTGTCGAGTCGCAGATCGACCTCGACCTCGCCGCCGCGGGGCAGGGCGCCGGCGGCCACCAGCAGCAGGTCCAGCAGCAGGCGCGCGGTGGCGCGGCTCACATCCGCGGCCGGGGGCACGGGGCGCCAGCGCAGATCGGCGCGTTCGCGCATGAACCGGCCCTCGACGATGCGCTGGATGCGCGCCAGCCCGGTGCGTTCGCCCGCCGGGGCGGCGCCGAAGGCGATGCGGTAGAATTGCAGCGTGGCGGCGGCGGCGCCGGCGCTTTCGCCGATCATCGACAGTTCCTCGCCCATGCTCGGCGAGATTTCCTGCATCAGTTCGACGCCGTTGCCAATGGCGCCCACGGGCGATATCAGGTCATGGCAGATGCGCGAGCAGAGCAGGGCGCTGATGTCTGCTTGGGAATGATCGAGGCTCATACGCGACTCCGGTTTGGCCAAGCTTCAAGGCTGGTCCCGGCGCGCCGCGAACGGGCGGAGCGCCATACGATTGACAAAGAGGCGCCGCAATGTCCGATTTTCTGGAGCCGGGGATGCTGGTGCGCCATCCTGACGCGCCCGATTGGGGGATCGGACAGGTCCAGTCGGTGATCGGCGCGCGGGTCACGGCAAATTTCGAACATGCGGGCAAACGGGTCATTGACGCGAGGCAGGTTACGCTGGAAGTGGTCCTGGATTCGGATGAAACATGAACATGGGTTCACAATACACGCCTAAAGCGAATCCACAATAGAAAGATCGCCCACTCACGACGGGTGTCGCAAACGTGCCACGGCGCGATGCCCATTGCGTCCCTCCCGGACCCGCCATAATGTCCGGCAAAAGCGCGCGAAACGACCGCCGCGCGACGACCGAGAGGGGCCGTCTGATGGAGATCGACGCGGGGCGATACACCGTTCGCCTGGCGCGGGGCGAGGCCGACGTGGCCGGCGCCCAGCGCCTGCGCTACAAGGTCTTCGTCGAGGAAATGGGCGCCGCCCCAAGTTCCGGCGACGCCGCGCTGCGCCGCGAACGCGACCGCTTCGACCCGCATTTCGAACATCTGCTGCTGATCGACAATAAGGCCGAATGCGACGACCCGCTGGACCGGGTGGCGGGGGTCTACCGGCTGATGACCGGCGAACGCGCCAAGGCCGGAATCGGCTTTTACGGACGTACGGAATACGATCTTTCAAAGCTCGAATCGCTGGATCGCAAGGTGGTCGAGCTGGGGCGCTCCTGCGTCGGCAAGGCCTATCGCGGCGGCGCCGCCATGCATCTGCTGTGGACCGGGCTTGGCGAATTCGTCACTTCGCGCGGCATCGAGATCATGTTCGGCACCGCCAGTTTTCACGGCGCCGATCCCGAACCGCTCAGCAACGCGCTGAGCTATCTGCATCACAACCATCTCGCCCCCGAGGACCTGCGGGTGCGCACGCTGCCCGAGCATTTCGTGCCCATGGACCGCATCCCCGCCGATCAGGTGGACCGGCGCGAGGCGACGCGCCAGATCCCGGCGCTGATCAAGGCCTATCTGCGGCTCGGCGGCTTTGTCGGCGAGGGCGCGTATGTGGATCAAGACTTCAACACGGTGGATGTTTGCCTGCTGATGGACACGGCGCGGATGGTGCAGCGCTACCGCAATTTTTACGGGCGCGAATCGGAAACCACCGCCCGGCTGAAGGCCGATCAGGCCAGGGCGGCCCCGTGATCCGCCCCGTGATCCGCCCCGTGATCCGCCCCGTGGTCAGCCCCGTGATCAGCCCCGTGACCTGCGCAATGATCCGGGCATGAGTCGCGGCGGGCTCTGGAACGAGGCCCCCGAACCGGTTCTGCCCGATCCCGGCGCGGCGCGGCGGGTTCTGGGCTGGATCCGGGTGATTGCGCTGGCGCTGCTCACCGCCGCGGCGCTGGGGCTCTATGCGCTGTTCAAGGGCGTCGAGCGCCTGATCCCCGCCTTCACCCTGCGCCAGTCGGTGCAGGGGATCTGGGCGCGGATCGCGCTGCGCATGCTGGGGCTGCGGCTGAACCGCGTCGGAACCCCCATGCAACAGGGCGGGGCGATGGTCGGCAACCATGCCTCCTGGTCCGACATCATCGCGCTGCGCGCCTGCGCCCAACTGTATTTCGTGTCCAAGTCCGAGGTCCGCGACTGGCCCGGCGTCGGGCTGATCGCGCGGGTCACCGACACTATCTTCATCGAACGCAAGCGCACCGCCGCCAAGCGTCAGGAAGCCGAACTGAAAGCCCGAATCGCCAGGGGCGATCACCTGATGGTCTTTCCCGAGGGCACCTCCACCGACGGGCGCCGGGTGCTGGCGTTCAAGAGTTCGCTGTTCGCGGCGTTCCTGAACCGGGACCTGCGCGAGACCGTCTGGGTGCAGCCGGTTTCGGTGGTCTATCGGCTGGGCGAGGGCGTTGACCTGCCGCCGGATTTCTTCGGCTGGTGGGGCGAGATGGATTTCGGCCCGCATCTTCTGGTGCTGGCCAGCCATCGCCATCGCGGCCAGGTGACGGTGGCGTTCCACCCGCCGGTGCGCGCCAGCGATTTCATCGACCGCAAGGCGCTGGCGCAGCATTGCGAAGCCGAGGTGCGCGCCGGGCTGGAAAGCCATCTGCCCAAGGGTGTTTTTCTGCAATGAGCCGGGGGCCCCGGTCCCGGGTCGGGGCCGCGGTCAGCCGCCCGCCAGCACCGCCGGCGCGCCGCCTTCGCGCAGCGCCGCGTCGAGCGCGCGCAGCCGGTCGGCCAGCGCGGCCCCGTCGCGGTTGCCGGGGTTGTCACGGTTGTCACGGTTGTCGGGGCCCCAGATTGTCGCGTCGGGGATGATGAAATCCACCACCGGCGCCAGGTCCAGCGCCAGCGCCGGATCGACGCCGCCCTCGGCCACCACCGGGGTCTCGACCACCTCGGACCACCAGGCGAACAGGTCGCGCGGCGCGCGGCTGCCGTCGCCCAGCGCCGCGTCGCCCGCCACCGGCCCGAACAGCACGTAATCGGCCCCCGCCTCGGCGGCGCTCAGCCCGGCATGGCGCGACGCCCCGCAGCGCACGCCGAGGATCTGGTCGGCGCCGATGGCCTCGCGCGCCTCGCGCAGCCGGACATGGGCGCCGTCGACCTCGACCCCGTCGAGCCCCAGCGGCCCCACCAGCCGGAAATGATCGGCGATCACCAGCGCGGTGTCGCGCTGGTGGCAGATCGGCGCCAGCAGGTCCACGGCGGCGCGCAATTCGGTTTCCGACGCGCCGGGCAGATCGAGCCGCACGCAGGCCACGACCCCGGCGTCAAGCGCGGCGGGCAGGGCGGCGGCCACCGCGGCGACGGCCATGCGCGGCGGCGTCGCCAGGGTGATCCGGGCTTGGGCGTCGCGGCTTTCGGGCTGGGCAGGGGCGTTTCTGGTCATGGCCGCTGCTTACCCAAGCCCCGGCTTTCAGTCCAGCGCCGAACGCCGCCGGCTTGTTCTCGATCAAGGCGGCGCGACGGGAATGCGGGATTCTGTAGGCAACGGGGCCGGGACGCGCGACAATGCCCGAATGCGCGGACCTGGAATGCGCGCGCCCCGAACCGCAACGCCCCCGCCCGCCGGGACGCCCAGCCCTAGAAGGAGACGGCCATGCTGACCCTGCCCGACACCACCCTCGCCTGGATCATCCTGAAGGCGCGCGAACTTGAGGTGAAGGAGGTCGAGCCCTCCGAGAGCGATGACTACAGCGAGGATGAGGCGTTCTCGGCGGTGGAGACCGCGGTCGAGGACGGCGTCGAGGGCGAGCTGCGCAACTGGATCAGCGATCTGACCTACACCATGCAGGCGGAGCTGGTGGCGCTGTTCTGGCTCGGGCGGGGGGACGCCTCGGCCGAGGAATTCGAGGACCTGGTGCAGACGGCGCGCGAATCGCGCACCACCCCCACCGAGGATTACCTGCTGGGCCAGCCGCTGTTTTCCGAGATGCTGGAGGAGGGGCTGGAAAAGCTCGGCGTCTCGGTCGCCGAGCTCGAATCGCTGGTTTGAGCGGGCGGGCGCGGATCACGGCCGCCCGCCGGGCGCGCCTGCGGCGACGGGGGGGCGCCGCATCGCCGCAAGCCCTTGCGCATGGCCGGGCCCGGCGGGCATACTCGCGCGCGGCCGGCGAGATCGCGCGGCGGGGTTTCGCCCTGCAAGGCCATGACATCGTTCGACTCCGCGCGGGTCTGACTCTGACGGATGCAATAGCGGGAAACAATGGCGCCAATGAAGCGATGCAGACATGGTCGCCGGGCCGGGCCCGCGCGGCGGCATGCGGCGGCGGGGCGGTCCTGGCGTGACTGATCAATCCCCGAACCGGTCGAAAGCCGGATCGTCGACGCTCATGGAGCGCATCGTCGATCTGTTCCTGCGCGGCGATCTTGCGCCGCTGCTGATCGTCGTCGCGCTGATCGCCGGCTTCGCCGCGGTGTCGCTGACCCCGCGCGAGGAAGAACCCCAGATCGTCGTGCCCATGGCCGACGTGATCGTGTCGGCGCCGGGCCTGTCGGTGAACGAAGTCGAACGCCAGATCGCCACGCCGCTGGAAAAGCTGCTGTTTCAGATCGACGGCGTCGAACACGTGTATTCAGTCTCCAGCACCGGGCGAACCGTGGTCACCGTGCGCTTCTACGTGGGCGAGGACCGCGAGAACAGCCTGGTGAAAATCTACAACAAGGTGTTTTCCAACATCGACGTGATCCCGCCGGACGTGAAGTCCTGGGTGGTCAAGCCGATCGAGATCGACGACGTGCCCATCGTCAACGCAACGCTCTGGAGCGACCGCCCCGAGGAGATCGACGACTACGCCCTGCGCCGCATCGCCGAGGAGGTGGAGATCGAGCTGCAGGCGATTCCCGAAACCAACCGCACCGAGGTGATCGGCGGCCGCCCGAGGGTGATCCGGGTGGAATTGCAGCCCGACGCGCTGTCGGCGCGCCAGACCTCGCCGCTGGACGTGGCTTTCGCGCTGCAGGTGTCCAACATGCGCCTGCCCGCCGGCGAGCTTGACCAGCTTGGGCGCAATTTCACCGTCGAGGCCGGGAAGTTCTTCGAGGGCGTCGACGATCTCCGCCGCACCGTGGTCAACGTGGTCGACGGCGTGCCGGTGTTCCTGCAGGACGTGGCGCGGGTGGCGGACGGCCCGGCTGAGCGCACCGGCTACAGCTGGATCGGTTTTGGCCCGGCTGACGGCCTGGGCGACGGCCTGCACGACGGCCCGGCTGACGGTCTGGGCGATGGGGCAAGCGGGGAAGCGGACGCGCCGGGGCGCTTCTTTCCCGCCGTGCACATCGCCATCGCCAAGCAGAAGGGCGCCAACGCGGTGCGGGTCTCCGAACGCATCAAGGATCGGCTCGTCGAACTGGCCCGGACCCATTTCCCCGAGGGCGTGCATTACCGCATCACCCGCGACTACGGCGCGACCGCCGACGAAAAGGTCAACGACCTGTTCGAGGCGCTCGCCGTCGCCATCCTGATCGTCGTCGGGCTGATCGCCTACAGCCTCGGCTGGCGCGAGGGGCTGGTGGTGGCCGCCGCGGTGCCGATCACCTTCGCGCTGACGCTGCTGATCAACTACTGGGCCGGCTACACCATCAACCGGGTGACGCTGTTCGCGCTGATCCTGTCGCTGGGGCTGGTGGTCGATGACCCGATCGTCGACGTGGAGAACATCCACCGGCATCTGGCGCGGGGTCGCGAATCGACCCTCGACGCGATCCGCAACGCGGTGAACGAGGTGCGCCCGCCGATCGTGCTGGCGACCCTGGCGGTGATGGTGTCCTTTCTGCCGATGATGCTGATCACCGGCATGATGGGCCCCTACATGCAGCCCATGGCGCTCAACGTGCCCATCGCCATGGCCATGTCCATGCTGGTGGCCTTCGCCATAACCCCGTGGCTCGCCTGGCGGGCGCTGCGCGGCAAGCCCGCCCATGACATCCCCGCCGACGAGGGCGAGGAGGTCCCGACGATCCTCTATCGCGCCTACGCCGCGATTCTGGAGCCGTTTCTCAACCGCCGCCTTCTGGCCTGGACGCTGCTCGCCGTGACGCTGGCGCTGTTTCTCGGCGCGGCGATGCTGGCGGCGACCCGGTCCGTGCCGCTGAAGATGCTGCCCTTCGACAACAAGAACGAATTGCAGATCCTCATCGACCCGCCCGAGGGCGCGACGCTGGAAGCCACCGACGCGGTGGCGCGCAAACTCGCCGAGGTGCTGCGCCAGGCCCCGGAGGTCAAGGATTTCCAGCTTTACGTCGGGCTGGCCTCGCCGATGGATTTCAACGGCATGGTGCGCCACTACTACCTGCGGCGCGGGCCCAATGTGGGCGAGATCCGGGTCAATCTGGCGGGCAAGCGCCAGCGCCGGATGCAGTCGCACGAGATAGCCCTGCGCCTGCGCGATCAGCTGGAGGCGGTGGCCGCCGCCGACGGCGCGCGCATCAAGATCGTCGAGGTGCCCCCCGGACCGCCGGTGCTGGCCACGGTGACGGCCGAGATCTACGGCGAACCGGGCACGCCCTACGCCCGGCTGCGCGCGGCGGCGCGGGCGGTGGAGGCGCGCCTGCAGGCGGAGCCCGGGGTATCGGACATCGACACCACGGTCGAGGATGACTCCGATCGGTTCGTCTTCGTCACCGATCAGGAAAAGGCGGCGCTGTCGGGGGTCGCCGCCGAGGACGTGGCGAAAACCGTGTCCATGGCGCTCAGCGGCCATGACGTCGCCCGCCTGCACGAACCGGGCGAGGCCAACCCGCTGATGATCCGCATGCGGCTGCCGCGCGACGCGCGTTCGGGGCTGGCGCCGTTGAACGGGCTGGCGGTGAAGGGGCGCCCCGGCATCGTCAAGATCCGCGAACGCGCCGGGGTGCGCGACGCGCCCATCCCCATCGTGCGCCTTGGCGAACTGGGGGCGTTCAAGACCGTCCCCACCGAAAAGGCCATCCATCACAAGGATCTGGCCCCGGTGGTCTATGTGTTCGCCGAAGCGGTGGGCCGGGCGCCGGCGGAAATCATCGTCGATGTGACCGCCGATCTCGTGGCGGGCGACGCGGCGCCCGGCGCCCCCACCACCCCCGCACTCGACCCGCGCCCGCTGGCCGGGCGCACCTACTTGAATTCCGGCGGCGGCGTGCCCTGGCGCCTGCCCGAAGGCGCGCGCGTCGACTGGCTTGGCGAGGGCGAGCTGAACATCACCGTGGACGTGTTCATCGATCTGGGCATCGCCTTCGGGGCGGCGCTGATCGGCATCTATTTCATCCTTGTCTACCAGACGTCGAGCTACGCCATGCCGCTGATCCTGATGATCTCGATCCCGCTGACGCTGATCGGCATCATGCCCGGATTCTGGCTGCTCAACGCATGGGGCGGGGCGCCGATCGGGGGCTATGGCAACCCCACCTTCTTCACCGCCACCGGCATGATCGGCATGATCGCGCTGTCGGGCATCGCGGTGCGCAACGCCATCCTGCTGATCGAATTCCTGCACATGGCGCTGAAACGCGGCTCGACCCTGCGCGAGGCCCTGCTGCAGGCGGGCGCCGCGCGCACCCGCGCCATCGTGCTCACCGCCGGCACGGCGATGCTGGCGGCGGCGCCGATCACCCTCGACCCGGTGTTTTCCGGGCTGGCATGGTCGCTGATCTTCGGGCTGCTGGTGTCGACCGCCTTCACCCTGCTGGTGGTGCCGGTCACCTATGATCTCGTCTATCGCCGCAAGCCGGGGCACGGGCTGCCCGGCGCTGACAGCGAAGGAGGCTCCGCATGACGCTTCGCCGCGCCGTTTCCGGCATTCTGGGCCTGGGCGCCATCGTCTTCGCCGTGGCCTGGCTTTCGGGCTGGTTCGAGGACAAGATCCAGCCGGGGATCGTCGAATCGCCCGCGCCGGCGCTGTCGCCGGATCTGCGGATCGTTCCGGTGGAAAAGGTGGTGGGGCGCGCCGTGGAATGGACCAGCGGCGCCATCGAATCCTCGCGCCGCACCACGGTGGCGGCGCGCATCCTGTCGCGCATCGAGGAGGTGCGCGTCGCCGCCGGCGATCTGGTGGAGGCGGGCGACCTGCTGGTGGTTCTCGACGCCCGCGATCTGGATTCCCGGGTGCGCCAGGCGCGCGAGGCCCTGCGCGCCGCCGAGGCCCGCCGCGATCTGGCCGAGCAGGAACTGGCCCGCGCCGAGGAACTGCTGAAGCGCGGCGTCACCGCGCGCAACCGCTATGATCAGGCGGTGTCGGACTCCCTCACCGCCCGGGCCGAGGTCGACCGCCTGACCCAAAGCCTCGACGAAGCGCGCACCGCGCTGTCCTACACCCGGATTCTCGCCCCCGCGCCGGGGCGGGTGATCGACCGGCTGGCGGAGCCCGGCGACACCACCGCGCCGGGGCAGGCGCTGCTGCGGCTCTATGATCCGGACTCCCTGCGGGTGAACGCGCCGGTGCGCGAATCCCTCGCGGTGCATCTCAAGGTCGGCGATCGGCTGCGGGTGGAGCTGTCCACCCTGGGCGAGACCGTGACCGCGCCCGTGGATGAGATCGTGCCCTATGCCGAACCCGGCGCCCGCACGCTGCTGGTGAAGCTCCGGCTCGAAAGCGACCCGCGACTGTTCGAGGGCATGTTCGCGCGGGTCGCGGTGCCGGCGGGTCTGCGGCCGCGACTGCTGGCCCCCGCCGAGGCGGTGCGACGCATCGGCCAGCTGGTTTTCGTGACCGTGCTCGAGGGCGATCGGGCCGCGCGGCGGATGGTCACCATCGGCGAACGCATGGTCGACGGGCGGGTCGAGGTGCTGAGCGGGCTGAAGGAAGGCGACCGCGTGGTCTGGTGACGCGCCCCGCCGGGCCGCGCCGGGCGCGGTCAGGCCGCGGACCGGCGCCGGGTCCAGCGGCTGAGCAGGTCGGGGCCCAGGGTCTCGACCCCGTCCAGATCGAATCGCGGCGCCGCGTCGAGCCGCTCCAGCCCCAGCGCGCCCACCGCCGCGCGCCCCTCCGCGCCCAGCGCCGCGCCGGCCGAAAACCACGCCAGCTCATCCACCAGATCGGCGCGAAGCAGCGCCGCGGCCAGCGTGCCGCCGCCCTCGCACAGCGCCCGGGTCAATCCGCGCCGGCCCAGCAGCGCCAGCGCCGCGTCGAGGTCCAGCCGGCCATTCGCGTCGGCGGCGACGGCCGCCAGCTCCACCCCCAGATCGCGCAGCGCCGCCGCCCGCACGCCGCGGGTGCGCGCCGCGCCCGCCGCATGCAGCAGCAGCACCGGTCGGCGCGCCGCGGCGCGCGCCAGCCGGCTGTCGGGCGCCAGCCGCAGCCCCCCGTCCAGCAGCACCGGCAACGGGGCGCAGGTCTCGAGCCCGGGAAGCCGCACGTCAAGCATCGGATCGTCGGCGCGCAGCGTGGCCGCGCCCACCAGCAGCGCATCCGCCTGCGCGCGCATCAGATGCACGCGCGCGCGGGCCCGCGGTCCGGTGATCCAGCGGCTTTCGCCCGCGGCGGTGGCGATGCGCCCGTCAAGACTGGCCGCGAGCTTCAGCGTCAGCAGCGGCCGCCCCCGGGCTTTCTGCATGAGAAACCCGGCGTTGAGGGCCCGCCCCTGATCCGCCATCACGCCGATGTCGAGCGTGACCCCGGCGGCGCGCAGGCGGTCGAATCCCCGCCCCTGCACGCGGGGATCGGGGTCGCTCATGCAGGCGACCACCCGGGCGACGCCCGCATCCGCCAGCGCGTCGGCGCAGGGCGGGGTGCGGCCGTGATGGGCGCAGGGTTCGAGCGTGACATAGGCGGTGGCGCCGCGCGCGGCGTCCGGGCCGAAGGCGGCCGCGGCCTGGTCCAGCGCCACCCGTTCGCCATGGGGGCGGCCGCCGGGCTGGGTCCAGCCGCGCCCGATCAGCCGTCCGCCGGTCCCCGGTCTTTCCCGGACCAGCACGCAGCCGACGGCGGGGTTGGGCGCCACCCGCCCAAGGCCGCGGCGCCCCAGCGCCAGCGCCAGCCGCATCCAGCGCCGGTCCTCGGCACGCGGCCCGGACCCGGAGTCAGAGCCCGGGGTGCTCACGGATCAGCTCTCCGCGGAGGGATTCGGGCGCAGCTCGGCGACGAAATCCTCGAAATCGTCGGCTTCCTGGAAATTCTTGTAGACCGAGGCGAAACGCACATAGGCGACGGTGTCGATGCGCGCCAGGGTCTCCATGACGATCTGGCCGATGGCGTCCGAAGGCACGTCCGAATCGCCGGTGCTCTCCAGGCGGCGCACGATGCCTGAAATCATCTGGTCGATGCGGTCCGGGTCCAGCGGGCGCTTCTGCAAGGCGATGCGGATCGATCGCGCCAGCTTGTCGCGGTCGAACTCCTCGCGCTTGCCGGTTTTCTTGATCACCGTCAGGTCGCGCAGCTGCACCCGTTCATAGGTGGTGAAACGCCCCGCGCAGGCCGGGCAGTATCGCCGACGCCGGATCGCCACGTGATCCTCGGCCGGACGGCTGTCTTTCACCTGGGTGTCGATGTTTCCGCAAAACGGACAGCGCATCTTGTCCCCCTCCCTCAAAGCGACGCTGCGACTATAGGCGCCCCGCGAGGTGTTGGGTAGGCTCCTGACCGCGTGTCCAGATGTGGGCCGGAATGTGTGGCGATCAGGTCGCGACCCGGCGCCCGGCGGTGGTCTCGCCAAGCGCCGCGCCGGGCGCGATGCGCCAAGCCGTCCCGGCGCAGGCCCTTCGCCTGCGCGGCGGGGCGTCAGCCCCGCGGGAAACGCCGCTGGCGTTTTCGGGACGGCGGGGTCAGGCCGGCGCGGATCAGAGCCCGGCGTAGATCGGATGCGCCCGGCACAGCGCCGTGGCGCGCGCCTTCACCGCCGATTCGACCGCGCCGTTGCCCTCGGGCCCGTTGGCGGCAAGCCCGTCGAGCACCTCGACGATCATCTCCCCGATCTCGCCGAACGCCGCCTCGTCAAAGCCCCTTGTGGTGCCCGCCGGCGTGCCGAGCCGCACCCCGGAGGTCACCGTCGGCTTTTCCGGATCGAAGGGGATGCCGTTCTTGTTGCAGGTGATGTTGGCGCGGCCCAGCGCGGCCTCGGCTTCGTTGCCCTTCACCCCCTTGGGGCGCAGATCCACCAGCATCAGATGCGTGTCGGTGCCGCCGGTGACGATGTCGAGCCCGCCTTTCATCAGTTCCCCGGCCAGCGCCCGGGCGTTCTTGACCACCTGCGCGCAATAGGCGCGGAAATCGGGACGCAGCGCCTCGCCGAAGGCCACCGCCTTGGCGGCGATCACATGCATCAGCGGCCCGCCCTGCAAGCCCGGAAAGATCGCCGAGTTGAACTTCTTCGCCAGCGCCGCGTCGTTGGTCAGGATCATGCCGCCGCGCGGCCCGCGCAGGGTCTTGTGGGTCGTCGTGGTCGCCACGTGGCAATGATCGAGCGGGTTGGGATGCTGGCCGCCCGCCACCAGTCCGGCGAAATGCGCCATGTCCACCATCAGCGTCGCGCCCGCCGCATCGGCGATTTCGCGGAACGCCTTGAAATCGATCTGGCGGGGCACTGCCGATCCGCCGGCGATGATCACCTTGGGCTTGTGGGCTTGCGCCTTGGCCGCCACGTCGTCGTAGTCGATGCGGCTGTCCTGCGGGCGCACCCCGTAATGCACCGCGTTGAACCATTTCCCGGACTGGTTGGGCCGCGCCCCGTGGGTCAGATGCCCGCCCGCGGACAGATCCATGCCCAGAAACGTGTCGCCGGGCTGCATCAGCGCCATGAACGCCGCCTGATTGGCCTGGGATCCCGAATGCGGCTGCACGTTGGCGAAGTCGCAGCCGAACAGTTCGCAGGCCCGGGCGATGGCCAGCGATTCGACCACGTCCACATGCTCGCAGCCGCCGTAGTAGCGCCGCCCCGGATAGCCTTCGGCGTATTTGTTGGTGAGCACCGAGCCCTGGGCCTGCATCACCGCCCGAGACACGATGTTTTCCGAGGCGATCAATTCGATCTCGTCGCGCTGGCGGGTCAGTTCGTCGCTGGCCGCGGCGAACACCGCCGGATCGCGGTCGGCGAGGCTCTGGGCGAAGAAATCGGCTTGGGTCGATGCGGTCATGGCTGGGCTCCTTGAATGCGGGGCGAAAGGCGGCGTCGGCCTGAGCGGCTTGCGCCTGGTGTTTAACGCCCGCGATCCCGCTTGTCTTGGCCCAGTTGCGGCGTTTGCGCCGCCCAATGCGAAGTCAGATCGCCGCAGGACCAAGGTCGCACGGGTCAGGCGGCGGTTGAAGCCGAGCGCCGGGCAGGTCAAACTCGCGCATAACCACGGGGCAGGGCCTGCGGGCAGCAAGGATATCAGGTGGATCAGAGAGTTTCGACCCGGGACGCGGGCCAGTTGGCCGGAATCCGGTTTTGCGCCAGCGACGCGCCCGCCGCGCAGACCGCGCTCAGGGCGCTGGTGGCGCGGTACGGGCAGGTCGCGCGCGAGGAGGCCGACGTGATCGTGGCGCTCGGCGGCGACGGGCTGATGCTCCAGACCCTGCACGAGACCGAAACCGCGCCGATCCCGGTCTACGGCATGCATCGCGGCACCGTCGGATTCCTGATGAACGACTATTCGGAAACCGACCTGCGCGCCCGCCTCGCCGCCGCCGAAGCGGCGCGCATCAACCCGCTGCGCATGATCGCCACCGACGCCAACGGCCGGACCCGCGAGGAACTGGCGATCAACGAGGTGGCGCTGCTGCGCCAGCGCCATCAGGCGGCGAAGATCCAGATCCTCATCGACGGGCGCGAACGACTGGCGGAACTGGTCTGCGACGGGGTGATGGTGGCGACCCCGGCGGGCTCCACCGCCTACAACTATTCCGCGCATGGGCCGATTCTGCCGATCAACGCCGGGATCCTGGCGTTGACCCCGATTTCCGCCTTCCGGCCCCGGCGCTGGCGCGGGGCGCTGCTGGGGCGCACCGCCACGGTGACGTTGAAGGTGATCGACCCCGACAAACGCCCGGTTTCGGCCACCGCCGACAATGTGGAGATGCGCAACGTGACCAGGGTCGAGATCGCCATCGAGCCGAAGATCACCCACACCCTGCTGTTCGACCCCGGCCACGGGCTTGAAGAGCGCCTGATTCTCGAACAATTCGCATGAGCCGCGCCAGGCTCCATCCGGTCGCGCCCCGCAACGTCGCGCCCCATCCGGTCGCGCCCCCTCGGAAGGATAGATCGCCATGTCGCTGAGCGTCGCTGAGCAGGTGCGCTGGTGGTTGATCGGCCTGGCGCTGCTGATCGCCTTCACCTGGTTCCTGTCCGACAGCCTGCTGCCCTATCTGGCCGGGGCGGCGCTGGCCTATTTCCTCGACCCGATCGCCGATCGGCTGGAGCGCGCCGGGCTCGGGCGCATCGCCGCCACCACGGTGATCACGCTGATCATGGCGACGGTGTTCCTGGCGTTTCTGCTGCTGGTGGTCCCGGCGCTGCTGGGGCAGCTGCGCGACCTCGTCGGCCAGATCCCCGCCTATGTGGAGCAGGCGCGCGGCTTCTTCGATCAGCGCTTCCCCGACCAGATCCGCCCGGGATCCATGCTGGACACCGCGCTGGCCAGCCTGCGCGAGAACATCAAATCCTGGAGCGTGACGCTGGTGCAGAGCGCCTGGTCCGGCGGGCTGGCGCTGATCGATTTCGTGATGCTGCTGGTGATCACCCCGGTGGTGGCGTTCTACCTGCTGCTCGACTGGGACCGGATGATCGCCCATATCGACAACTGGGCGCCGCGCGACCACCTGCCGGTGATCCGCAAGCTGGCGCGCGAGGTGAACGCGGCGCTGGCCGGGTTCGTGCGCGGGCAACTGACGGTCTGCGGCATCCTCGGGGCGTTCTATGCGCTGGCGCTGATGGCGGTGGGGCTGGAATTCGGGCTGATGATCGGGCTGTTCGCCGGGCTGATCAGCTTCATTCCGTTCATCGGTTCGATCCTCGGCGGCTTGCTGTCGATCGGCGTGGCGCTGTTCCAGTTCTGGGGCGAGCCGGTCTGGATCGCGGCGGTGGCGGCGATCTTCCTGATCGGGCAGGCGGTGGAGGGCAATTTCCTGACCCCGCGGCTGGTGGGCGGCTCGGTCGGGCTGCATCCGGTCTGGCTGATGTTCGCGCTGTCGGCCTTCGGGTCGCTGATGGGCTTCACCGGCATGCTTGTCGCGGTGCCCACCGCCGCCTGCATCGGGGTGTTTTCCCGCTTTGCGCTGGCCCAATACATGGCCGGGCCGCTTTACAAGGGCGCGATCGGGCGCCGGATCGAGGCGCGCCCGGCGGCGGATCCGCCCGACGGCGCCGGGGGCGCGTCGTGACCGGATCCGGGCCGCCGGGCGCGCCTCGTCAACTGGTGTTCGACCTGCCGACCCGCCCGGCGCGCGGGCGCGCGGATTTCTACGTGTCGGCGGCCAATGGCGAGGCGGTGGCGATGATCGACGGCTGGCGCGACTGGCCCGGCGGGCGGTTGGCGCTGTGCGGGCCCGAGGGCGCCGGCAAGACCCATCTGGCCCATGTCTGGGCCGCCGAAAGCGGCGCCGCGATCATCGCCGCGCGCGACCTTGTCGGCGCCGACCCGGTGGCGCTGGCGGAGGCGGGCGCCGTGGCGGTCGAGGACGCGGACCGGTTGCGCGACGCCGTCGATCCGGCGGCGGCCGAAGCGGCGCTGTTTCATCTGCACAACCGGCTCGGCGCCGCGGGCGGGGCGTTGCTGGTCACCGGGCGCGACGCGCCGGCGCGCTGGGCGATCGCCACGCCGGACCTCGCCTCGCGCCTGCAGGCCATGGCGCTGGCGCGGCTGGCCCCGCCTGACGACGCGCTGTTCCAGGCGCTGATCGAAAAGCTGTTCGCCGACCGGCAGGTGGCGATTCGCCCCTCGGTGGCGCCGTTTCTGGCGCTGCGGCTGGAACGGTCCTTCGCCGCCGCCGAGGCGGCGGTGTCCCTGCTCGACCGCGCGGCCATGGGCCGGCGGCGCGAGATCACCCGCTCCTTCGCCGCCGAGGCCTTGGGCCTGACGCCGGAGGCCGCGCCTGCGGACGCGACGAAGACGGAGAGGGGGCGCGACGAAGACGGGGGATGAGACGATCGCTGGCCCCGCGGCTCGTCCGGGCCGGCGGCGCCGTGCCAAGCCGCGCGCGCCATGATATAGACTCGCGCCAACGACCAACGCCAGGAAGAGCCCCACGCCATGCGAAGCGATTTTCTCAACGAAACCTGCGCCCCGGACCCCGACCACGTCGCGCCCTTCGACCTTGAAAGCCCCGAACGCTTCTTCAATCGCGAACTGTCCTGGATCGCCTTCAACTGGCGGGTGCTGGAGGAGGCCGAGAACCCCAATCACCCGCTGCTGGAACGGGTGCGATTCCTGTCGATCTCGGGGGCCAATCTCGATGAATTCTACACCGTGCGCGTCGCCGGACTGCGCGGGCTGGTGCGCGGCGGGGTGGAGACCCGGTCCCATGACGGGCTCACCGCCGCGCAGCAGCTTGAACGCATCGACGCCGAGGCCCGCGCGCTGATGCAGCGCCAGCAGACCGCCTGGGAGGATCTGCGCGCCGAGATGGCGCGCGAAAGGATCCATGTGCTCAAGCACGAGGACCTGACCGCCGCCGACATCGCGCGGCTGGAGGACTACTTCATCCGCGAGGTGTTCCCGGTGCTGACCCCGCTGGCCATCGACCCGGCGCATCCCTTCCCCTTCATCCCCAACGCCGGCTTTGCGCTGGCGCTGGAATTGCGGCGCATCGTCGACGGAGAACGGCTCGATGCGCTTCTGCCGGTGCCCCAACAGGTGAAGCGCTTCGTGCGACTGGAGGGCGGGCGCCCCGAGGCCATCCGCTTCCTGCCCCTGGAACGGCTGATGCAGCTGTTTCTCGACCGGCTGTTCCCGGGCTACGAGATGACCGGCCACGCCGCCTTCAAGGTGCTGCGCGACAGCGATCTGGAGGTCGAGGAGGAGGCCGAGGACCTGGTGCGCGAATTCGAAACCGCGCTGAAGCGGCGCCGGCGCGGCGAGGTGATCCGCCTGAAGATCGCGGCGGGGGCGCCCACGCGGCTGAAGACCTCGATCGCCGACGAGATGCACGTGGCGCGCGACGAGGTGATCGAGATCGCCGGCGTGATCGGCATCCGCGATCTGAGCGAACTGGTGATCCGCGACCGCCCCGACCTGCTGTTCCCGCCCTACACGCCGCGGGTGCCCGAACGCGTCAAGGACCATAACGGCGACATATTCACCGCCATCCGCCAGAAGGACATGTTGCTGCACCACCCCTATGAAAGCTTTGATTCGGTGGTGGATTTCCTGCGTCAGGCGGCGCGCGACCCCGATGTGGTGGCGATCAAGCAGACCCTGTACCGGACATCCAAGAACAGCCCCATCGTCGCGGCGCTGTGCGAGGCCGCCGAGGACGGCAAGTCGGTCACCGCGCTGATCGAACTGAAGGCGCGCTTCGACGAGGCCGCGAATATCCGCCTGTCGCGCCAGATGGAGCGCGCCGGCGCGCAGGTGGTCTACGGTTTTCTCGACTGGAAGACCCATGCCAAGGCGTCGATGGTGGTGCGGCGCGAAAACGGCGCGCTGGTCACCTACACCCATTGGGGCACCGGCAACTACCACCCGATCACCGCCAACATCTACACCGATCTCAGCCTGTTCAGCTGCGACCCGGCGCTGGGGCGCGACGCGGCGCGGCTGTTCAACTACATCACCGGCTATGCCGAACCGGTGGGGCTGGAAAACGTGCGCCTGTCGCCCAATTCGCTGAAACAGCATCTGCTGGAGGCCCTGGAGCGCGAGATCGGGCACGCCCGCGCCGGGCGCCCGGCGCGGGTCTGGGCCAAGGTCAACGCGCTGGTGGAGCCCTCCCTGATCGACGCGCTCTACCGGGCCTCGCAGGCCGGGGTGCGCATTGATCTGGTGGTGCGCGGCATCTGCGGGCTCAGGCCCGGCGCGCCGGGTCTGTCCGAGAACATCCGGGTCAAATCCGTGGTCGGGCGGTTTCTCGAACATTCGCGCATCGTCTGCTTTGGCAATGGCGGGGATCTGCCCGGCGCCAGCGCCGAGGTCTGGATCTCCTCTGCCGACTGGATGGGGCGCAACCTCAACCGGCGGGTGGAGACCATGGTGCGGATCACCAATGACACGGTGCGCGCCCAGATCCTCGATCAGGTGATGGCCGCCAATCTGCGCGACGAGGCCCAGAGCTGGGTGCTGCAGCCCGACGGCGTCTGGCTGCGCGCCGCCGCGCCGCCCGGCGAGGAGGCGTTCAACTGCCATGAATTCTTCATGCGCTACCCGTCGCTGTCCGGGCGCGGGCGCGCCGGCGCCGAGGACGCGCCGCGCCTGACCCGCCGCCGCACCACGGGATCCGCCGCCGCAGAGGGCGCCGCAGGGGGCGCCGCAGAGGGCGTCGCAGAGGGCGCCGCCGCGCCCGGCCCGGATGCGCTCGCCTCCTGACAAGGCCATTTCGGGGCTTGTCGGGGCTTGTGACGGGACTTGACGGGGCGCGGCGCGCCGTGTCACGGAAAAAAATCGGTTGGCGTTTGGAAGGCGGGCGCGCGACGCCCGGATCAGGACATGGCCCGAGACCCGCGACGCCGGAAAATGCGATCCCGGAAATCCCGCAGCGCGAAATCCGAATCCCGCGGCGCGAAATCCGCCAGTTCCGCCTGTTCGGCCAGGTCCGACGACGACGCCTGGCCGGCGCGCGCATCGCGCCGGCGCGTCGGGGTGGTCGATGTGGGGTCGAATTCCGTGCGCCTGGTGGTGTTCGAGGCCGCGACCCGATCGCCGGCCTATTTCTTCAACGAAAAGGTGCTCTGCGGGCTGGGGCGCGACCTCAACGACACCGGCGCCCTGTCGCCCGAAGGCTGGACCCGCGCCATGGCGGCGATCCGCCGCTTCGCCGCGCTGGCGCGGGGGATGCGGGTCTGCGTGCTCGACGGCGTCGCCACCGCCGCGGTGCGCGAGGCCAGCGACGGCGCGGCGTTCCGCGACGCGGTGGAGGCCGAAACCGGCCTGCGGCTGCGGGTGGCCAGCGGCGCCGACGAGGCGCGGCTGGCGGCGCAGGGGGTGCTGCTGGGCTGGCCCGGCGCCGACGGGCTTGTCGCGGATCTGGGCGGCGCTTCGCTGGAACTGGCCCGGGTCGGCGACGGCCGCGTGGGCATGGGCGCCAGTTTCGCGCTCGGTCCGCTGCGTCTGGCGGGGCTGGATGCGAAAGACGGCGCCAAGGCCATAGACCGGCGCGTCGACGCGGAACTGGATGCGGCGGGCAAGCTGCTCGGGGCCAGGGGCGGCGTGCTGTATCTGGTGGGCGGCGCCTGGCGGGCGCTGGCCAAGATTCACATGGCTCGCGCCGGGCACCCCATCCAGGTGCTGCACGAATACGAACTGCCCGCCGAGGAGATGCTGGCGCTGGCCGACGAGATCGCCGAACAGACCCCCGACGCGCTGTGCGCCGAGGTCAACGCCTCGCAAGCGCGTCTGGCGGTGATGCCGCTGGGGGCGCGGGTGCTGGCGCGGCTGATCCGCATGGCGGCGCCCGGGCGGGTTGCGATCTCGGCTTTCGGACTGCGCGAGGGGGTGCTGTTCGAACACCTGTCCGAAGCGCGCAGGGCCGAGGATCCGCTGTTGTCCGCCGCGCTGGCCATGGAGCGCCACAGCGCCCGTTTTCCCGGCTTCGGGCAGGAGCTGACCGAGTGGATCTGGCCGCTGTTCCCGGGGGCCCCGAAATCGCGGCGCCGGCTGATCGAGGCCGCCTGCCTGCTCAACGACGTGAGCTGGAACAGCCATCCCGACTATCGCGATCAGGCCTGTTTCGAAACCGTCTACCGCGCCAACCTGTCGGGCGTCGGCCATGGCGAGCGCGCCTTCATCGGCGCCGCCCTGCGCCACCGCTACAAATCCTCGGGCAAGCAACGCAGCTGGGGGCGGGCGCTGGACCTGCTGAGCGACGCCGATCAGGCCGAGGCGCGGATGCTGGGCCGCGCGATCCGGCTCGGGGCCATGCTGTCGGGCTCGACGCCCGGCGTGCTGCCCGCGACGGCGCTGGCGCCGGATGCCGCGACGCTGCGCTTGCGGCTTGGCCCGGAGGTTGCGGAACTGGCGGGGGAAATCGTCGAAAAGCGGCTCGCGGCGCTGGCCGACTGCCTTGGGGTCGCGCCGTCGCTGGACCTGGATTGAAGTCGGGCGAGGGGGGCGGCGCAAGATAGCGCCGCGCGGCGTCCCGAAAACAGAACGGCTCGCGAAATCGCGAGCCGCCCCCCCTAGACTTGAGCCTTGTTATCGGCGTCTGAACACTAGCAAGCCCTCGCCTTATCGCAAGCCATGCGTGCATTCGCGCCGGATCAACGGGCCATTTGGCGATGCGTCGCCGCGCCGCGGCGGTTTTTGCAATCGCGCACTGGACCACAGATTGCCTTGCGGCGTGTGGTTAACCAAGCGTTCGCGCATAAGTAGATCCTCGGGACTCGCCTCGCCGGTGATTCGCGCTGGGGCGGCAATTTGATTCGTCCGGGCAATGGCCGCGCCGCTCCGGGCGGCCCCGGCCATTGCGCGGGCGCGCCGCATCCCCTACACCGGCATTCCAAGCCAACCGCCGCGGGCGGCCGCGCCGGGCGGCCCTCGCGACAGTCGAGAGATGAGCCGCATGCGCCTGAGCCGCTACTTCCTGCCCGTCCTGAAGGAGACCCCCGCCGAGGCGCAGATCGCCTCGCACCGGCTGATGCTGCGCGCGGGCATGATCAAGCAGGCCAGCGCCGGGATCTATTCCTGGCTGCCCATGGGCTTCAAGGTGCTGCGCCGGCTGGAAAACATCGTGCATGAGGAACAGCAGCGCGCCGGGCACATGCCCATGCTGATGCCGACGCTGCAGCCCGCCGAACTGTGGCGCGAAAGCGGGCGCTACGACGCCTACGGGCCGGAGATGCTGCGCATCCGCGACCGCCATGGCCGGGACATGCTTTACGGTCCCACCAACGAGGAGATGATCACCGACATCTTCCGCGCCAACGTCACCAGCTACAAGCAGCTGCCGCTGACGCTGTATCACATCCAGTGGAAATTCCGCGACGAGGTGCGCCCCCGATTCGGGGTGATGCGCGGGCGCGAGTTTCTGATGAAGGACGGCTACAATTTCGACCTGACCAAGGCCGACGCGCTGCACGCCTACAACCGGCATCTGGTGACCTATCTGCGCACCTATGAGCGCATGGGCCTGAAAGCCATTCCCATGCGCGCCGACAGCGGCCCCATCGGCGGCGACGACACCCATGAATTCCTGGTGCTTGCCGACACCGGCGAGAGCGAGGTGTTCTATGACAGCGCCGTCAGCGACCTGACGCTGGGCGACCGGGAGGTGGATTACGACGATCGCGCCGAACTGGAGGCGATCAAGGCCGAGTGGACCACCCCCTATGCGCGCACCGACGAGACCCATGATCCGGCGCTGTTCGACGCGGTTCCCGAGGATCGCCGCCGGGTGGCGCGCGGCATCGAGGTGGGCCAGATCTTTTACTTCGGCACCAAGTATTCGGAGTCCATGGGCGCCGAGGTGGTCGATGGCGCGGGCCTGCGCAGGCCGGTGCACATGGGGTCGCACGGCATCGGCGTCAGCCGGCTGGTGGGGGCGCTGATCGAGGCCAATCATGACGACAAGGGCATCATCTGGCCCGAGGGCGTGACGCCGTTCGGGGCCGGGATCGTCAATCTCCGTCAAGGCGACGCGGCGGTGGACGCCGCCTGCGAGACCCTCTACGCGCAGCTGCGCGCCGCCGGGGTCGATCCGCTTTACGACGATCGCAGCGAGCGGGCGGGGGCGAAATTCGCCGCCATGGACCTGATCGGCCTGCCCTGGCGCGTCACCGTCGGCCCGCGCGGGCTGAAGAACGGCCTGGTCGAGCTGACCGAGCGGCGCAGCGGCGACTGCGAGGAGATGACCCCCGACGCGGCGGTGGCGCGGCTGGCGGCGATCTTTCTCAACGTCTGACTTTTTCGGGGGCGAGCGGCCTCCGGGGCCTTCGAGGCCCCATCGGCCGCGTCTCCCTGCCGGGAGACGGGCGCCCGGGGCACACGGGGTTGCGCAAGGGAACGGGATGGGCAAGTCGGGTGCTGACAAGGCGGGTGGGCGTTCAGGCGCGGGGGGCGCGCCGCCTTTCGCCGGCTTCGAGTGGATGATCGCCTGGCGCTACATGCGCGCGCGCCGCCGCGAGGGCGGGATCTCGGTGATCGTCTGGTACGCGCTGGCCGGGATCGCGCTGGCGGTGGGCACGCTGATCGTGGTCATGGCGGTGATGGGCGGTTTTCGCGCCGAGTTCACCAGCCGCATTCTCGGCGCCGAGGGGCACATAAAGATCTATCCGGCGGTCGTCTATGACAGCGGCCGGGCGCTGCGGGACCTGAAGGCGTATGACGCCGTCGCGGCGCGGGTGGGCGCGGTGCCCGGGGTGATCCGGGCCGCGCCGATGATCGAATCCCAGGTTCTGGCCAGCCGCGCGCAGCGCAACGCCGGGGTGGTGGCGCGGGGCATCCGGCTGGCGGATCTGCGCGACCTGCCCTGGATCGCCGAACCCGAGGCCGCGGCGGGTTCGCTCGACGATTTCGACAAGGGGGTGGCGATCGGCGAGGGCGTGGCGCGCGAGCTTGGCGTGCGGGTCGGCGACGATCTGCTGCTGATCCTGCCCAACGGGCTGGCGACGCCGTTTGGCATGGCCCCCAAGCAGCAGACCTTTCGCGTGGTCTACGTGTTTCGCATCGGGCGCGCCGACGTGGACAAGACCCGGCTCTACATGCCGTTCGACCGGGCGCAGGATTTCTTCAACCGCGACGGCGTCGCCGATCTGGTGGAGGCGCTGGTGGCGCGGCCGCACGAACTGGGCAGCCGCGCCGATCCCGGGGCGCTGGATCTGGCCATCGCCGCCGCCGCCGGGCCGGGCACGCTGGTCTGGTCCTGGAAGGACGCCAACGGCGCCTTCCTGTCGGCGCTGGATCTGGAGCGCGCCACCATGTTCATGATCCTGTCCATGGTGGTCCTGATCGCCGCGCTGAACATCGTGTCCGGCCTGGTGATGCTGGTGAAGAACAAGGGCCGCGACATCGGCATCCTGCGCACCATGGGCCTGACGCAGGGCTCGGTGCAGCGCATCTTCTTCATCTGCGGCGCCGGGATCGGCATCGCCGGCACCGTGATCGGGGTGGTCCTCGGGGTGCTGTTCGTGATCTACATCGACCCGATTTTCGACGTTGTGAACTATTTCGCCGGCGGCGGGGTGTGGAACCCCGAGGTGCGGATGCTGACCCGCTTTCCGGCCGAACTGAAGCTGTGGGACGTGGGGCGCATCGTGGCGCTGGCCCTGGGGCTGAGCTTTCTGGTCACCATCTTTCCGGCGCGCCGGGCGGCCCGGCTCGATCCGGTGGAGGCGCTGCGTTATGAATGAGGCCGCGACCCTGCGCCTCAGCGGCGTCACCCGGGCCTACGGCAAGGGCGGGCCGGGCGAGGTGACGGTGCTGCGCGGCGTCGATCTGGTCATCGCGCCGGGCGAGGTGGTGGCGCTGGTCGCGCCCTCGGGCGCCGGCAAATCGACGCTGCTGCACATCGCCGGGCTGCTGGACCAGCCTGACGGCGGCGAGGTGGAGATCAACGGGCGCGCGGCCTCGGGGCTTGGCGACCGGGCGCGCACCCGCATCCGGCGCGACGAGGTCGGCTTCGTCTATCAGTTCCATCATCTGATGCAGGAATTCTCGGCGCTCGAGAACGTCATGCTGGCGCAACTGGCCGCCGGGCGCGGGCGGCGGGCGGCGGCGGCGCGGGCGCGCGATCTTCTCGAGGCCGTGGGCCTGTCGGCGCGCGCCGATCACCGGCCGGCCGAGCTGTCGGGGGGCGAGGCGCAGCGGGTGGCGATCTGCCGGGGATTGGCCAATCGCCCGCGTCTGCTGCTCGCCGACGAGCCCACCGGCAATCTGGATCCCGAGACCGCGGCCATGGTCTTTGATCTGCTGCTGGGGCTGGCGCGCGACGAGGGGCTGGGGGCGCTGATCGCCACCCATAATCTGGATCTGGCCGGGCGCATGGACCGGGTGGTCCGGCTGCGAGGCGGCGCGCTGGTCTGACGCCGGGTTCGCGCGCGCAGACCGGGAAAACCGGATCCGGACCGCCCCCATGACGGTCGCCGGCGGCGAAACCGATTGCTGACGAGAGGCGCGCATGGGCGGATCCGGTCCGCCGACGGGGGGCGGCGGCGGCGGCGAATAATGGGGGGGCGTTTTCGCCGCGCATGCGGACGCTGCAGCTCTTGATGGGTTCGGCGATGGTCTTGACCTTCTGCTCGCCGGCGAAGTCGAAGCCGACGGCCAGCTGCTTGTGGGTGAGCGCGCGCACCGTGCCCGACACCATGATGCCGCCCGGCGCCGCCAGCCCCTGCAGCCGCGCGGCCACATTGACCCCGTCGCCGTAGAGGTCGCCGCCGTCCAACAGCACGTCGCCCAGATTGACGCCGATGCGGAACCACATCTGCTTTTCCGCCGGCAGGTCGCGGTTTTCCGCCGAGATCGCGTCCTGCACATCCACTGCGCAGCGCACCGCCTCCACCACCGAGGGGAATTCGGCGATCACCATGTCGCCCCAGGTGTTCGCCTGGCGCCCGTCGCGTTGCTGGAACAGGCCGGCCATGATCGCGCGACAGCGGTTGAGCCGCTTCAGGGTCCCGGCCTCGTCGGTCTCCATCAATCCGCTGAACTGCACGCCGTCGGCGCAGAAAATCGTGGTGAGCTTGCGCTTCAAATGCCTCGTCCCGCTGACGGGCGCGCCCGGCGAACTCAAACGCCCGCCCGACTGCGCGGCGGCCGGGCGGGGCTGATCGCCGCTTTCGTCGCCGGCCGCCTTGCCGGGCGGCGCGGCTGCGCCGATATCGGTGTCAGTCGGGGTCAGTCGGGGTCGCGGTCCAGCAGGCCGGTGCGCACCAGCAGCCCGGCCGCCGCCGCGCCCAGCAACGGCGCGACGATGAACAGCCACAGCTGCGCCATGGCCTGCCCGCCGACCAGCAGCGCGGGGCCGAAGCTGCGCGCCGGATTCACCGACACGCCGGTGACCCTGATGCCCACCAGATGGATGACCACCAGGCTGAGACCGATGGCCAGCCCGGCCATGGCCGCCGGCGCCCCGGTCTGGGTGGATCCGAGAATCACCAGCAGAAACAGGAATGTGGCGACGGTTTCAAACACGAAGGCCGCGGCCATTCCGTAGCCGCCGCCATAGCCCGCGCCCCAGCCGTTCTGCCCCAGCCCGTCCACGGCGATGTCGTAGGCCTCGATCCGCCCCGACACGATCAGCGTCAGCACGATGGCCCCGGCGAGGCCGCCGAGAAACTGCGCGATGACATAAGACAGCAGATCGCCGACGGGCATGCGCCCGGCAAGAAACGCCCCAAGCGACACCGCCGGGTTGATGTGACAGCCCGAGACCGGCCCGATGGCGTAGGCCATGGCGATCAGCGCGAAGCCGAAGGCGAACGCGATGCCGAGCGTGCCGTATTCGCCGCCCGCGATCGCCGCAGCGCCGCAGCCGAGGAACACCAAAGTAAAAGTTCCGATGAATTCTGCGAGGGGTTTCTTCATGACGTTATTTTCCTGATCTGGATGAAATCCGCGTTCAGGATCGGTCAGTAATCCCGGATCGCGACCAAATAGCGACGGGATTGCGTCAGCCGCGCCGCACCGATGACCGGCGTCAAAACCGGCGCGGGGCCGCTTGGTCTCTGGGCCGCTGGCTCAGCCCGCCGCGGCGATCACCTCCGCCGCGCGGCGCATGGTGCGCATGTTGGCCGGGCGCTGGCGCAGGCGGGCGATGTAGTCGGCGACCGGGCCCTCGGGCAGGGGCCAGTTCAGCAGCAGCTTGGCCCAGCCGGCGCAATGGCCGATCAGCAGGTCGGGCACGGTGAACTCATCGCCCATGACATAGGGCTTGTCGCCGAGCCGCCGTTCCAGCCCGCGCATGGCGTGGTCGAATTCGAAGCGGCAGCTTTCGATCACAGCCGGAACGCGCAGATTCTCGGGCAGAATGTGCAGGTGCTTGGTCGCGGTCCACAGCGCGCCTTCGATCTCGTCGACGCAGAACTGGGTGCAGGCGTCCTGCCTGGCGCGGGCGATGGCGCCGGCCGGGGCGGTGCACTGGCCGTGGGCGTCGGCGAGATACTGCACGATGGCCACCGAATCGATCAGCGTTTCGCCATCCACCTGCAGCGCCGGGATCTTGCCGAAGGGGTTGGCGGCGCGCGCGGCCTCGGATTGCGGGGGGGCGGCGGCGATCTCGTAGTCCTGCCCGAGTTCCTCGAGCATCAACATCACGCGCAGGGCGCGGCTGCGAGGGTGGCCGATGATCTTGTAGGCGGGCATCGCGGGGCTCCTGATCGAGGATCGTCGCCCCCAGACCTGCGGCGCGGCGCGATGGAGTCAAGCGCGACGTGGGGTCAGCCCGCAAAGGGGGCGGGAGATGGGCGCACCCGGCAGCGGGCGCGGCGCCGGGATGAGCGGCGGCCGTCCGCATGGGGGCATGGGGGCGGGCGGTGAAGGGGGGCGTCAGGTCGGCGCGCCGTCGCCCCCCCCGTCGCTGGCCCGCGCGTCGCCCCCCCCGTCGCTGGCCCGCGCGGCGCGCAACGCCAGCAGCCGGTCGATGGCGGCGTTCAGCCCGGCGGCCTCGTCGGGGGTCAGGGCGGCGACCAGCTCGGCCTCGAAATCCAGCGCGCGGGGGGTGATCCGCGCCATCAGGCGGCGCCCCTTCGCGGTCAGCGACAGCGACACCAGCCGCTTGTCGCCGGCATCCTCCGCCTTTATCACCAGCCCCGCCTGCACCAGCCGCGCGGCGCTGCGCGACACCTTGGACTTGTCCATCATCACCCGCGCGTGGATCTCGCGCACCGACACCCGGTCGTTCTGCGTGAGATGCGCCAGCACCCGCCATTCGGCAATCGAGATGCCGTGCTCGGCCCCGTATATCCGCGACAGGTCGCCGCTGACCGCGCTGGCGAGCACGGCGAGCCGGTAGGGCAGAAATCGGTCCAGATCGAAGCTTGACATTCGTTTCATTTGCAATGACACAGGGCGTGGACAGACCATGCTCGCAATTTGGCAGCGGCGCAAGCGCGCCGAGGAGGAGTGTCGCCGTGAACAAGCAAACCCAGCCCTCGACCGTCATCCAGGCCCCGTCCCCCACCGGCCCCAACACCGGCTACATGCCCGGTTTCGGCAATGACTTCGAAACCGAGGCGCTGCCCGGCGCGCTGCCCCAGGGGCGCAATTCACCCCAGAAATGCGAATACGGGCTTTATGCCGAACAGCTGTCCGGCACGCCCTTCACCGCGCCCCGGGACCAGAACGAACGCACCTGGTGCTATCGCATCCGCCCGTCGGTGAAACACGTGGCGCGGTTTTCGCGCATCGACCTGCCGTACTGGAAATCCGCGCCCTGCATCGACGATCACATCCAGTCGCTGGGCCAGTATCGCTGGGACCCGGCGCCCGACACCGGCGAGGCGCAGACCTTTCTCACCGGCATGCGCACCATGACCACCGCGGGCGACGTGAACACCCAGGTGGGGCTGGCGGTGCACACCTATCTCGCCAACGCCGACATGGAGGACGAATATTTCTATTCCGCGGATTCGGAGTTCATGGTCATCCCCCAGACCGGCGCCGTCGAGATTTTCACCGAGCTGGGCATCATGCATGTGCAGCCGCTGGAGATCGCCATCCTGCCCCGCGGCATGATTTTCAAGGTGACCCTGCCCGACGGCCCGTCGCGCGGCTTCGTCTGCGAAAACTACGGCGCCAAGTTCACGCTGCCGGGCAGGGGGCCGATCGGCGCCAACTGCCTGGCCAATCCGCGCGACTTCAAGACCCCGGTGGCGGCGTTCGAGGACAAGGAAACCCGCTCGCGGGTCATCATCAAGTGGTGCGGCCAGTTCCACGAAACCTTCGTCGGGCAAAGCCCGCTGGACGTGGTGGCCTGGCACGGCAACTACGCGCCGTGCAAATACGACCTGCGCACGTTCTCGCCCGTGGGCGCGCTGATGTTCGACCATCCCGACCCGTCGATCTTCACCGTGCTGACCGCGCCCTCGGGCGTCGAGGGCACCGCCAACATCGATTTCGTGATCTTCCCCGAACGCTGGCTGCCGGCCGAGGACACCTTCCGCCCGCCCTGGTATCACAAGAACATCATGTCCGAGCTGATGGGCAACATCTACGGAATCTACGACGCCAAGCCAGAGGGCTTCGTGCCCGGCGGCATTTCGCTGCACAACATGATGATCCCCCATGGCCCGGATCCGCAGGCCTTCGAGCACGCCTCGAACGAACCCATGACCCCGACGCGGCTGTCCAACACCATGTCCTTCATGATCGAGACCCGCTTCCCCCAGCATCTGACCCGCTACGCCGCGCATGAAGCGCCGCTTCAGGACGACTACGTGGAATGCTGGGAGGGGCTGGAAAAGAAATTCGACGGCGCCCCCGGGCGCAAGTAGGCTGCGCCCGGCGCGCCCCGGCGCGCGCCGTCTTTCGTCAAGCGCGGCCCCGTTGCGGCGGGGCCGGCCTCGCCTCGCAAGGAAGTCCAAATGTCCGATCTGAAAAGCTGGGTGGAAAGCGCCAACACGCCGCAAACCCATTTCCCCATCCAGAACCTGCCCTACGGGGTGTTCTCGGTCGCCGACGAACCCCCGCGCTGCTGCGTCGCCATCGGCGACATGGCGCTGGACCTCGCCGCGCTCGAAGACTCCGGGCTGATCGAGCCGAGCGAGGCGGCCTATGTCTTCGACATGCCCTTCCTCAATGATTTCATGGAACTGGGCGCCCCGGTCTGGAACGCCATCCGCGCCCGGCTCACGGATTTGCTGCGCGACGGCGGCGACCGGGCGCTGCGCGACAATGCCGAGCTGCGCGCCGCCGCGCTGGTCCCGCTGGCCGAGGCCACGCTGCACATGCCGTTCGGGGTCTCGGAATTCACCGATTTCTATTCGGGCCGCAACCACGCGCAAAACGTCGGCGAGATGTTTCGCGGCAAGGACAACGCCCTGCCGCCGAACTGGCTGCACATCCCCATCGCCTATAACGGCCGCGCCTCGACGGTGGTGGTCAGCGGCGCCGAGATCCGCCGCCCGCTGGGCCAGCTGAAGCCGCCCGCCGCCGACGCGCCGCATTTCGGCCCCTGCAAGCGGCTCGACATCGAACTGGAGATGGGAACCGTGATCGGGACCGGCAACGCCATGGGCGCGCCCGTCACCGTGCAGGAAGCCGATGACATGATCTTTGGGTATGTCATCCTCAACGACTGGTCGGCGCGCGACATTCAGGCCTGGGAATACCAGCCGCTGGGGCCGTTTCAGGCCAAGGTGTTCGCGACCACGATCAGCCCCTGGGTGGTGACCAAGGCGGCGCTTGAACCCTTTCGCAGCGCCACGCCGGAGCGCGAGGTCCCGCTGCTGCCCTATCTGCGCGAACCCCGCCCCATGGGCTATGACATCAGGCTCGAAATCGCCATGGCGCCGGACGGAAAGCCCGCCACCACCATTGCCCGCACCAACATGAATCAGCTGTATTATTCCCCGGCGCAGCAGCTTTGCCACCACGCCATCGGCGGCTGCGAGATGTGCACCGGCGACCTGTTGGGCTCGGGCACCATATCCGGCCCGACGAAGGCCGAGCGCGGCTCGCTGCTGGAACTGACCTGGGGCGGCAAGGACCCGCTGACGCTCGACGGCGGCGAGACCCGGACCTTCATCGAGGACGGCGACGTCATGACCCTCACCGGCTACGCGCAGGGCGACGGCCACCGCATCGGTTTCGGCGAATGCGTCGGAAAGATCACCCCGGCGCTCGACGCCGCCAAATGGGAGTCCTGAGCACATGGCCAAGGCATTCGCGTCGCAAGGCGACCTCACCGAAAAGAAGATCAGCTTCACCGAGGTGGGCCGCGATCTCTGGGCCTTCACGGCGCAAGGCGACCCCAACACCGGGGTGATCATCGGCGACGATTGCGTGATGATCGTGGATGCGCAGGCGACCCCGCGGCTCGCCAACATGGTGGTGGAGAAAATCCGCGGCGTCACCGACAAGCCGATCAAATACGTGGTGCTGAGCCATTACCACGCGGTGCGGGTGCTCGGGGCCTCGGCCTATGGCGCCGAGCAGGTCATCGCGTCCGAAAAATGCCGCGCCATGGTGGCCGAGCGCGGGCAGGAGGACTGGGACAGCGAATTCGGCCGTTTCCCGCGCCTGTTCGAGGGCCACGAAAGCATCCCGGGACTCACCTGGCCGACCATGACATTCACCGACAAGATGACGGTGTATCTGGGCAAGCGCCGGGTGGACCTGATGCATCTGGGCCGCGCGCACACCGCCGGCGACATCGTCGCCTGGGTGGGCGACGAGGGCGTGATGTTCACCGGCGACATCGTTGAATACAAGTCCGCATGCTATTGCGGCGACGGGCATTTCGCCGATTGGTCCGCCACGCTGGACGCCATCGCCGCCTACCGCCCCCGCGCCATCGCGCCGGGGCGCGGCGACGCGCTGGTCGGCGACGACATGGTGAAGGCCGCGATCGAGAGCACCCGCGATTTCGTCGACTCCACCTATCGCCCGGCGGCGGCGGTGGCCGCGCGCGGCGGGTCCCTGAAGGAAGCCTGGGACGCGGTGCGCGCCGCATGCGACCCGAAATTCGCCGACTATGCGATCTACGAACACTGCCTGCCCTTCAACGTGGCGCGCGCCTATGACGAGGCGCTGGGCATGGACACGCCGCGCATCTGGACCGCCGAGCGGGATCTGAAGATGTGGGCCGATCTGCAGGGTTGAGGACCAGCCAAGGCGCGCTCTCCCCCCCCCCCGGCGAGCGCGCGCCGGAAGGAGCCGTCATGCGCTACCGCTACGAAGAATTCCCCTATCGCACCCCGCCCGCGCTGGCCGGAAACCCCGAGCCGCGCCACCGGGCGGCGATCGTCGGGGCCGGGCCGATCGGGCTCGGCATGGCCATAGATCTGGCGCTGAGGGGCGTGGCCTCGGTGGTTCTGGACGACAACAACGTGGTGTCGGTGGGGTCGCGCGCCATCTGCTGGTCCAAGCGGGCGCTGGAGATTTTCGACCGGCTCGGCGTTGGCGAACGCATGGTCGAAAAAGGCGTGACCTGGAAGGTCGGGCGCACCCATCACCGCGACAAGGAGGTCTACAATTTCGACCTTCTGCCCGAGGCCGGCCACAAGATGCCCGCCTTCATCAACCTCCAGCAATACTACGTGGAACAGTATCTGGTCGAACGCTGCCAGGATTTCCCGGACCTGATCGACCTGCGCTTCAAGAACAAGCTCGTGGCCATGAAACAGGCCGAAGATCACGTCAACGTCACCGTGCAAACCCCTGACGGGGAATACGAACTCGAAACCGAATACCTGTTGGCCTGCGACGGCGCCAAAAGCGCCATCCGCGACATGATGGGGCTGGAGTTCGAGGGCGTGCTGTTTGAGGAACGCTTCCTGATCGCCGATATCGAGATGAAGGCCGACTTCCCCTCGGAACGCTGGTTCTGGTTCGAGCCGGAGTTCCACAACGGCCAGTCGGCCCTGCTGCACAAGCAGCCCGACGACATCTATCGCATCGACCTGCAACTGGGCTGGGACGCGGATCCGGACGTGGAAAGCCGCGAGGAAAACATCCTGCCGCGCATCCGGAAAGTGGTCGGGGATCGGGATTTCAAGCTCGACTGGACCTCGATCTACACGTTCCAGTGCCGCCGCCTGGAAAAATTCGTCCATGACCGGGTGATCTTCGTGGGCGACAGCGCCCATGTGGTCTCGCCCTTCGGAGCGCGCGGCGGCAATGCCGGGATGCAGGATCTGGACAATCTGGGCTGGAAGCTGACGGCGGTTCTGGCCGGCGAGGCCGGGCCGGGGCTGCTGCAGAGCTACAGCGACGAACGCACCTTCGGGTCGGATGAAAACATCCTGAATTCCTCGCGCTCGACGAATTTCATGTCGCCGCGCAGCGGCGTCGAGCGTCTGTTTCGCGATTCGGTGCTGGCGCTGGCGGCGCATGCGCCCTTCGCGCGCTCCATGGTCAATTCCGGGCGGCTGTCGCTGCCCTGCACCTATGACGGGCTGGCGCTGAACGGCCCCGACGCGCCCGGCCTGCCGGCGCAGTCGCGCCCCGGGGCCCCGTGCCCCGACGCGCCGCTGGAACGCGACTGGCTGCTGGGCCGGCTTGGCGACGGTTTCACGTTGCTGGCGCTCAATTGCGACGCGGCGCTTGCGGGCGCCCGGACGCTGCGCATCGACCATCCGGGCCCGGAAATCGCCGCGCGCTATCTGGGCGAGGCCCCGGCGGCGGTCTATCTGATCCGCCCCGATCAGCATGTGGCCGCGCGCTGGACCGACTACGACCCCGCCGGGGCCCAAGCCGCCCTGCGCCGCGCCATGGGCCATTGAGCGCCCTCAGCGAAAGGACAGCCGCCATGCCGCCAGCCGACGCCGCCCCCGACGCCGCCCCCGACAGCGCCCCCGACAGCGCCCCCGACGCCGCACTCCGGACCGGGCCCAACATCGCCGATCAGGACGGGTTCTACGCGGCGCTGCTCGCGGCCCATGCCGGGTTGAGCGAATCCGAGAGCCACGCGTTCAATGCAAGATTGATTTTGATCCTCGCGAATCACGTCGGGGACGATTCAGCGCTGCGCGAGGCGCTGGCGCTTGCCAAGGCCTCCGCCTGAGCCGACCCCCCGTTAACCTGTTAGCCCAGGATGACCGCCGCCGCGCCTGTCTGAACCCGGGTTGAACCCGGCGGTCGGGTGACGTTACGTCAGCTCCCGATGTGACAATCTCTTGCTTGCGCACCCATTGGCGCCATGCAATAGCCGCCACGCCCGGAGACGCCGGGCGCAGGGGCGTTGCACCCCGTAGGTATGCTTGGCGTAATGTGAAACACCGCGTGGCGCGTTCACTGATCCCCATCCCTGCGCAGCGACCCGTCGAACCGATCCCCAGTCGCCCCGATTTTCGGGCGTTTGCGGAACGGCGGTCAGCGAACCGGCGTCGCACCCGACCGGGCTCAGGTCCCGCCTCTGTCCCCCAATGGAGGCGGGACCACCCCCCCCTCGGCGCTGCGCGCCCATGGCCCCCGCGCCGCGCGCCCATGAACCTCGCGCCGCGCGCCTGCGGGCCCCTGAAAAACCCCCGGCGGACGCCGCGCGCGGCCTTGCCGCGACGCCCCCCGGCGCCTATAAGCGCGACAGCGAGGCCCGGGCACAGGGAGATCGCGCATGGCGCCCGACGACAGCACCGAGGACGTTTTCCCCCACCGCCATCTATTGGGAATCGAGGGGCTGAGCGCCGCGGACATCCGGGCCGTGCTCGACCTCGCCGACCGCTACGTGGCCCAGAACCGGCGGCGCGACAAGAAGACCTCCACGCTGCGCGGGCTCACCCAGATCAACCTGTTCTTCGAAAACTCCACCCGCACCCAGGCGAGCTTCGAACTGGCGGGCAAACGGCTGGGCGCGGACGTGATGAACATGTCGGTGAAGACCTCCTCCATCGCCAAGGGCGAGACCCTGATCGACACCGCCACCACGCTCAACGCCATGCATCCCGACATCATCGTGGTGCGTCACCAGCATTCCGGCGCGGTGGCGCTGCTGGCCCAGAAGGTCAATTGCGCGGTGGTGAACGCCGGCGACGGGCGCCACGAACACCCGACGCAGGCGCTGCTCGACGGGCTGACCATAAGGCGGCGCAAGGGGCGGCTGCACCGCCTTACCGTGGCGATCTGCGGCGACGTGGCCCATAGCCGGGTGGCGCGCTCCAACATGATCCTGCTCGGGCAGATGGAAAACCGGGTGCGGGTGATCGCCCCGCCGACCCTGCTGCCCCCGGACATCGACCGCTACGGGGTCGAGGTGTTCCACGACATGGCCCAGGGGCTGGCGGGCGCCGACGTGGTGATGACGCTGCGTCTGCAGCAGGAACGCATGGACGGCGCCTTCGTGCCCTCCCGGCGCGAATATTTCCACCGCTTCGGGCTTGATCATCAGAAGCTCGCCCACGCCAAGCCCGACGCCATCGTCATGCATCCCGGCCCGATGAATCGCGGCGTCGAGATCGACAGCCTTGTCGCCGATGACGAGGATCGCTCCATGATCGCCGAACAAGTCGAAATGGGCGTCGCCGTGCGCATGGCGGTGATGGATCTTCTGGCGCGCAACATTCCGGGGGCGCCGTCATGACCGGACCGACCCTGCTGCGCAACGCCCGCCTGATCGACCCCGAGGCCGGATCCGAGGCCCTCGGCGACCTGCTGATCGCCGACGGGCGCATCGCCGCGCGCGGCGCGTTCGACCCGCCCGCCGGCGCCGCGATCATCGACTGCCACGGCAAGCCGCTGGCGCCGGGCATCATCGACATGCGGGTGTTCATCGGCGAACCGGGCGCGCGCCACAAGGAAAGCTACCGCACCGGCGGGCTCGCCGCCGCCGCCGGGGGGGTCACGACCATCGTCGCCCAGCCCGACACCGCGCCCCCGATCGACGATCCGGCGATGATCGAGTTCATCGAGCGCCGCGCCGCCGAGGTCTGCGCCGTCCGGGTCCGCATCATGGGCGCGCTCACCCGCGGTCTCGACGGGCGCCAGATGTCCGAGATGGGGTTCCTGCGCGACGCCGGCGCGGTCGCCTTCACCGACGGCGACCGGGCGCTGAGCGACCCGGTGGTCATGCGCCGCTGCCTCGCCTACGCCAGATCGCTCGGCGCGCTGGTGGTGCATCACCCGCAGGACCCGACCTTTGCCGCCGCCGGTTGCGTCACCGAGGGCTTCTTCGCCACCAAGCTCGGCCTGCCCGGGGCGCCGGCCATCGCCGAGCGCATGATGCTGGAGCGCGACATCGCATTGGTCGAACTCACCGGCGCCCGCTACCACGCCGACATGCTCTCGACCGCCGGCGCGCTCGATGTTCTGGCCCGCGCCAAGGACAAGGGCCTGCCGGTGACGGCGGGGGCCTCGGTGCATCACCTGACCCTGAACGAGCTTGACGTGGACGATTACCGCAGCTTCTTCAAGTTCGACCCGCCCTTGCGCGCCGAAGCCGACCGCGCGGCGCTGGTCGATGCCGTCGGCTCGGGGCTGATCGACGTGGTGACCTCGTCCCACAAGCCCGAGGACGAGGAGCTGAAGCGCCTGCCCTTCGAACAGGCCGCCCATGGCGCGGTGGGCTTGGAGACCCTGCTGCCCGCATCGCTGCAGATGGTGCATAACGGCGAGATCGACCTGCCGGGGCTGTTCGCGCGGCTCAGCCTGGCGCCGGCAAGGCTGCTGGGGCTTGAGGGCGGGCGGCTCGCGCCGGGGGCGCCCGCCGATCTGGTGCTGTTCGACGCGGACGCGCCGTATGTGCTGGACCGCGCGACGCTGCGCTCGCGCTCGCGCAACACGCCGTTCGATCTGCGCCGCATGCAGGGTTATGCGCTGCGCACCATCGTCGGCGGCGAAACCGTCTATCAGCGGGGCGCGCCATGATCCCCGAATACATCCGCGCGCTGTTCACCGACGCCGCGGCGCCGGGGCTGGCGGCGGCCGCGCCGTATCTGCTGCGCGCGCTGGGGCTTGGCTATCTGATCGGCTCGATTCCGTTCGGGGTGCTGATTTCGCGGCTGATGGGGCTGGGCGATCTGCGCCGCATCGGTTCGGGCAATATCGGGGCCACCAACGTGCTGCGCACCGGTTCGAAAAAGGCGGCGCTGGCGACGCTGCTGCTGGACGGGTCCAAGGGCGCGGTCGCGGTGCTGCTGTTCGCCGGCTGGGGCGAGGACGCCAGCCTGCTGGCCGGCGCCGGGGCCTTTCTGGGGCATCTGTTCCCGGTCTGGCTGCGGTTTCGCGGCGGCAAGGGGGTGGCGACCTTTCTGGGGCTGCTGCTGGCGGTGAATTTCTGGGCCGGGCTGGCGGCCTGCGCCACGTGGCTGGCGGTGGCGTTCGCGTTCCGGTTTTCCTCGCTGGCGGCGCTGGCGGCGGTGGCCTCGGGGCCGGTCTGGCTGTGGCTGCTGGGCGATTTCGGCGCGGTGCTGGTGATCGGCCTGCTGGCGGCGCTGTGCTGGCTGCGCCACCACGCCAACATCGCCCGCCTGCTGCGCGGGACCGAAAGCCGCATCTCGCTGGGCGGCGAATCCAGGCGCGGTTAACCCGGACTTAACCGCGCGCGGGGCTTTCTGGCGCCATGCAGGCCCGTTACGAATTTTCCTCAGCCGGCCCCGCCGGGCGCAGCCATGGCGACGACCCGTTCGACATCGTGCGCCTGGCGCGCAGCCGCAATGTGGGGCCCTCGACCTTCCATGCGCTGATGCGCCGCCATGGCAGCGCGCGGCGGGCGTTGAACGCGCTGCCGGGCACGGCGGCGCGCGGCGGCGCGCGGCAATACCAGATCTGTTCGCCGGAACAGGCGGAGCGCGAAATCCTCGCGTCGCGCGAGGCGGGCGCGCGCATGCTGCTGCACGGCGCGCCGGAATACCCCGAATCGCTGGCCCGCATCCCCGATCCGCCGCCGTTTCTATGGGTGCTGGGCAACGCCGCGCTGCTCACCCGCCCGGCGGTGGCGCTGGTGGGCGGGCGCAACGCCTCGGCGCTGGGGCTGCGCATGGCGCGGGACCTGGCCGCCGATCTCGGGGCGGCGGGCTATGTCGTGGTTTCGGGGCTGGCGCGCGGGGTTGACGCCGCCGCGCATCGCGCCTCTCTGGACAGCGGGGCCGCGGCGGTGGTGGCGGGCGGGGTCGACGTGATCTACCCGGCCGAAAACGCCGATCTGACCCATGCGCTGCGCGAGCGCGGCGTGGTGGTGTCCGAGGCGCCCATCGGGCTCGAACCCCACGCCCGGCATTTTCCGCGCCGCAACCGCATCATCGCCGGGCTCGCGCAGGGCGTGGCGCTGGTCGAGGCGGCCGAACGATCGGGATCGCTGATCACCGCGCGATTCGCGGTGGAGCAGGGGCGCGAGGTGATGGCGGCGCCCGGCGCGCCGCTCGATCCGCGTTCCGGCGGTTGCAACATGCTGATCCGTCAGGGCGCGACGCTGGTGCGCGACGCCGCCGACGTGATCGAGGCGCTGGCCAACCTGATGCCGCCCGCGGGGCTGGAGGAGGCCGGCGCCGCCTTCGAACGCCCCGCCGCCGCGGCGCCCGGCGTCGACGAGACCCTGCGCGCCGACGTGGCCCGGCTGCTGGGCCTCGCGCCGGTCGAGGAGGACGAGCTCGCCCGCCTCACCGGCGCCAGGCTCGGCGCGCTGGCCGACGCGCTGCTGGAACTGGAATTGGCCGGCCGACTCGACCGCCGCCCCGGCGGCATGCTGGCCCTTCTCCCCGACTGATCCCCCCGACAGCCCCCCCCCGACAGCCCCCCGACTGATCGCCCGACTGATCGCCTCTCGCGCCAGTTCGGGGCTCGGCGGTCTGGCGCGCGGGGCCGCGGATCGGGCGCCAGACCCTCAAGGCCGAAGGCCGCGCGAAACGCCACGCGCATGCGGGTCCCGTCGCGCCGCCATCATGTGGCCCTGTTGCGGCGCCATATCGCCGGCGCTGCGCCGCGTCAGACTGGCGATTGACAAGAACTGCGCCTGTCGCCCATGGTCCTGCGCCGCCCGGAAGCGGTTCTTCGCCCGCCCCGGACCTCATTTCAGGAGCCTCGATTCATGGCCGTCGTCGTTGTCGAATCCCCAGCCAAAGCCAAGACGATCAACCGGTATCTGGGCGATGACTACACGGTGCTGGCCTCCTACGGGCATGTGCGCGACCTGCCGCCCAAGGATGGCTCCGTCGATCCCGAGCATGATTTCGAGATGCTATGGGAGGTCGATTCCAAGGCCCAGAAACACGTGCGCGCCATCGCCGAGGCGCTGAAGGACGACGACACGCTGATCCTCGCCACCGACCCGGACCGCGAGGGCGAGGCGATTTCCTGGCACCTGCTCGAAGCCCTGCGCAAGCGCCGCGCCCTGAAAAAGACCACCCCGGTGGAGCGCGTGGTGTTCAACGCCATCACCAAATCCGCGGTCACCGAGGCGATGAGCAACCCCCGCGACATCGACATGGAGCTGGTGGAGGCCTATCTGGCGCGCCGCGCGCTCGATTATCTGGTGGGCTTCAACCTCAGCCCGGTGCTGTGGCGCAAGCTGCCCGGGGCCAAATCCGCCGGGCGCGTGCAATCGGTGGCCCTGCGCCTGATCGTCGAGCGCGAGATGGAGATCGAGGCCTTCCGCCCCCGCGAATACTGGACCGTGCGGGCCATGCTCAAGACCCCGCGCGGCGCGCAATACCTGGCCCGGCTGACGGTGCTCGGGGCCAGGAAGCTGGAAAAATTCGACCTCGACAGCGCCGCCAAGGCGGAACTGGCGGTGCAGGCGGTGGTGTCGCGCGACCTTTCCGTCGCCTCGGTCGAGGCCAGGCCCGGCGCGCGCAATCCCTCGGCCCCCTTCATGACCTCGACCCTGCAGCAGGAGGCGAGCCGCAAATTCGGCATGGGCGCCCAGCAGGCCATGCGCACGGCGCAGCGGCTGTATGAATCCGGCTACATCACCTATATGCGCACCGACGGCATCGACATGGCGCCCGAGGCGGTGATGGCGGCGCGCGACGCCATCAAGAACCGCTACGGCGACGCCTACGTGCCCAAATCGCCGCGCATGTACAAGAACAAGGTGAAGAACGCCCAGGAAGCCCATGAATGCATCCGCCCCACCGACATGACCCGCGACGCCGGCGCGCTGGGCAAGCTGGAACCCGACCAGCGCAAGCTCTACGACCTGATCTGGAAGCGCACCATCGCCAGCCAGATGGCGGCGGCCAAGCTTGAACGCACCACCGTCGAGATCCGCTCCGACGACGGCGAGGTGGGCCTGCGCGCCTCGGGACAGGTGATCGTCTTCGACGGGTTTCTGAAAGTCTATTCGGAGGGGCGCGACGACGCCGGCTACCTCGCCCCCGGCGCCGCCTTGCCCGAGGCCGAGGATGACGGCCGCCTGCCGGTGATCCATGACGGCGACCCGGCGCCGCTGGCCCCGGGCGGACTGGCGGAGGCGTTCGCGAAGATCCTCGGCGAGGCGGACGCGGTGATCGACGAAAGCCCGGCGGGCGATCTGCGCCGCGCCCAGGGCGGGATCAGCGCCGGCAAGGACGCGGTGATCGGTCAGCAGCATCACACCCAGCCGCCGCCGCGCTACACCGAGGCGACGCTGGTCAAGCGCATGGAGGAGCTGGGCATCGGCCGGCCCTCGACCTACGCCTCCATCGTCACCACGATCCAGGACCGCGAATATGTCCGCAAGGACAAGAACCGCCTGATCCCCGAGGACAAGGGCCGGCTGGTCACGGCGTTTCTGGAAAACTATTTCCGCAAATACGTGGGCTATGATTTCACCGCCAATCTGGAACGCGAGCTGGATCTGGTCTCCGACGGCAAGGCCGACTGGAAGGCGCTTCTGGGCGATTTCTGGCGCGATTTTTCCGGCGCCATCGCCGAAACCAAGGATCTGCGCATCACCGAGGTGCTGGAAAAGATCAACGAGGTGCTGGAGCCGCATCTGTTCCCCCCGCGCGAGGACGGATCGGACCCGCGCCTTTGCCCCAATTGCGGCAAGGGACGGCTGTCCATGCGCACGGCGCGCTCGGGCGGGGCCTTTATCGGCTGCTCGGCCTATCCCGAATGCCGCTACACGCGCCCGATGTCGGGCGAACTGGAAGGCGGCGACGCCATCGGCCCTGACGGCAAGCTGCTGGGCGAGGACGCGGGCGACGCGATCACCCTGCGCACCGGGCGCTTCGGCCCCTATGTGCAGCGCGGCGAACAGGACCCGGACAGCAAGGACAAGCCCAAACGCGCCTCCCTGCCCAAGGGCATGGATCCCGCGACGCTGGATCTGGCGCGCGCCGTGGAATTGCTGTCGCTGCCCCGCCTTGTCGGCGAACATCCCGAGGGCGGCAAGGTGGAGGCGGCGCTCGGCCGTTTCGGCCCCTATGTGATGCGCGAGATCCCGCTTGCCGAGGGCGAGACCGGCAAGCCGAAGCGCATCTACGCCAACCTCAAGGACGCCGAGGAGGTTTTCACCATCGGCATGAACCGGGCCGTCGAACTGATCGCCCAGAAGGCCGCCGGGCGCGGCGGGCGCTCGGCGGCGAAACCGCTGCGCGAACTGGGCGAACACCCCGATGGCGGGCCGGTGAACGTTCTGGACGGGCGCTACGGACCTTACGTGAAATGGGCCAAGGTCAACGCCACCCTGCCCAAGGAAATGGACCCCGCCACGGTGACCATGGAGCAGGCGCTGGACCTGATCGCCGCCAAGGCCCCGAAGAAGAAGACCGCGAAAAAGCCCGCCGCGAAGAAGACGCCGGCGGCGAAGAAGGCGGTTGCCAAGAAGACGACGGCCAAGAAGACGACGGCCAGGAAGCCCGCGGCCAGGAAGGCGGCGGCCAGGAAGCCCGCGGCCAAAAAGCAAGAGGCCGACGCGATGGACGAGGGCTGACCCCCTGCGTCGTCTCTGGCGATACGCGGCGCTGGCGCTGCTGATCGCCGCGCCGGCGGGCGCGGCCGAGAAAAGCGCCGGAAAAGTCTATTTCGAGAAAATCGAGATCGAGACCGCGACCGGCGCGCGCACGGCCCATGTCGAGGCCGTGTTTCAGGGCGAGGCCGCGCCCGTCCGGCCGCCGCCGCTGCTGATCCTGTTTCACGACGCCGGCCAGCGGGTGAAAGATCTGCGCCGCCTCGCCGGGTTCGATCTGGCCGAAAAGGGCTGGACGCTGGCCTGGCCGCGCGGCGAGGATCGGCTGTGGAATGTCGGCCGGAAAACCCGCTCCGGCATTCAGGAAAACGCCGCCGACGACGTGGGGTTCATCGCCGCGCTCGTCGATCGGCTGGCGGCGGAAAACCTCGCCGATCCGCGCCGGGTGTTTCTGGTCGGCATGGGCGAGGGCGGGTTGATGGTCCAGCGCCTGATCTGCGAACCCGCCTATCCCTACGCGGGCGCCGCCATGGTCATGGCCACCTATCCCGTGGGCTATTACTGCCAGGACAAGACCCCGCTGCCGCTGGTGTTTTTCCATGGGCTCGAAGACAAGGCGACGCCCTATCAGGGCGGACGGGTCGGCCCCAGGCTGCGCGTCGGGATCGGCGCCGCGGCCTCGGTCAACCGGGCCATGGGGCTGGCTTCGGGGCGCAACGGCTGCGCCGGGTTCGCCGAAACCCGCATGCCCGGCGACGGCGGGAACGTCAACTGGGTGCGCCGCCGGATCTACGCCGCCTGCCGCGCGCCCCTGCTGCATTACGGCATCGTCGGCGCCGGGCATCACTGGCCGGGCGCGCGCTATCCCGGGAATCCGAAGAAGGCGATCGGCAAATACGGGCCGCTGGCCGGGGCGCCCGACGCGACGAAGGTGATTTCGTCGCTGTTCGAATCTCTCGCCAGACGCTAAGGGCGGCGGATGCGCAGATTCCCCACCAAAGACGAAATCCTCGCCTGGGTTCGCGACAACCCGCGCGCCTCGGGCAAGCGCGAGATCGCGCGCGCCTTTCACCTCAAGGGCCAGGACCGGATCCAGCTCAAGCGGGTGCTGAAGGAATTGCACGCCGCGGGCGAGATCGAAAAGCGCCCGCGCCGCAGCCATGGCGTTCCCGGCCATCTGCCGCCGGTCACGGTGCTGATCGCGGACGGCCCCGACGGCGCCGGCGACATTTTCGCGACGCCCCAGGGCTGGGAGGGCGAGGGCGCCGCGCCGCGGGTGCTCTACGTGCCGCGCAAGGGCGACCCGGCGATCGGCGGCGGCGACCGCCTGCTGTGCCGCATCAGTCCGGTGGAGGGCGACGATCACCGCTACGAAGGCCGCCTGATCCGGCGCATCGGCGCCGGGGCGCGCCGGGTGCTGGGGGTGTTCCGCATCGGCGATGACGGCGACCGCATCCTGCCGGTGTCAAAGCGCGAGGCCAAGGAATGGCTGGTGCCCCACGGTCAGGCCGGCGGCGCGAAGGATGGCGAACTGGTGCGCGGCGAGATCCTCGCCGCCGAGCGCGCCCGCTACGGGCTGCCCCGCGCCCGGGTGGTCGAACGCCTCGGCGATCCGTCGGCGGCGCGCGCGGTGTCGCTGATCGCCATCCACGAACAGGGCATCCCGCTTGACTTCTCGCCCGAGGCCGAATCCGAGGCCGCCGCCGCGCAACCGGCGCCGCTGGGCAAGCGCGAGGATCTGCGCGCCCTGGCGCTGCTGACCATCGACCCGGCGGATGCGCGCGATCACGACGACGCGGTCTGCGCCATGGCCGATGACGACCCCGAAAATCCCGGCGGCCATGTGGTCTGGGTCGCCATCGCCGACGTGGCCCACTACGCCCGCCCCGGTTCGGCGCTGGACCGCGAGGCGCGCAATCGCGGCAATTCCAGCTATTTCCCCGATCGCGTCGCCCCGATGCTGCCCGAGGCGCTGTCGGCGGGCCTGTGTTCGCTGCATGAGGGCGAGGACCGCCCCTGCATCGCCCTGCGCATGGTGCTGGGCGCCGACGGCGCCAGGCGCGGGCATCGTTTCGTCCGCGCGATGATGCGTTCGGCGGCCTCGCTGACCTACGAACAGGCGCAGGCGGCGGCGGACGGCGCGCCGGATGCGCGGACCGAACCGCTGCTGGCGCAGATCAAGGCGCTGTTCGCGGCCTATGGCGCCGCCCGGCGCGCCCGCGAAAGGCGCCAGCCGCTGGCGCTGGACCTGCCCGAACGCAAGGTGGTGCTGGATGATGCCGGCGAGGTTGCGGCCATCGCCTTTCGCGACCGCTTCGACGCGCACCGGCTGATCGAGGAATTCATGATCCTCGCCAATGTCTGCGCCGCCGAGACGCTCGAAGACAGGCGCCGGGCGCTGATCTACCGCGTGCATGAGGAGCCGGGCGCCGAAAAGCTCGACGCCCTGCGCGAGGTGGCCGAGGCCTGCGGGCTGGTGATGCCGAAAGGGCAGGGGATCAGGACCGCGCATTTCAACCGGCTGCTGGAACAGGCGGCGGGGACGGAATTCGCCGAACTGATCAATCTCAGCGTGCTGCGCGCCCAGACCCAGGCCTATTATTCGCCGGAAAACTTCGGCCATTTCGGGCTGGCGCTGCGCCGCTACGCGCATTTCACCTCGCCGATCCGCCGCTACGCCGACCTGATCGTGCACCGGGCGCTGATCTCGGCCCATGGCTGGGGGCCGGACGCGCGGCGCGACGGGCAGAGCCTCGAGGAGGCCGAGGCGCTGGCGGAGACGGCCGAGCATATCTCCTTCACCGAGCGGCGATCGATGACCGCCGAGCGCGACACCGTCGATCGCTATCTGGCGGCGTTTCTGGCGGATCGCGTCGGCCAGGAATTCGAGGGCCGCGTCGCCGGAGTGGCGCGTTTCGGGCTGTTCGTGAAGCTTGACGACACCGGCGCCGACGGGCTGATCCCCATATCGTCGCTGGGGCAGGAGTATTTTCACCACGACCCGGAGGCCCAGACCCTCACCGGCGATCGCAGCGGCCGGGTGATCGGGCTTGGTCAGCGCGCCACGGTGCGCCTGGCCGAGGCCGTGCCGGTGACCGGCGGGCTGCTGTTCGAACTGCTCGGCGTCGAGGGCGATCGCCTGGCGCGATCTTCGCGCGGCAAGGGCGGCAAACCCGGCGCCGCGCCGCGCGGCAAGGCCCCGCGGCGCAAGCTGGGCGCGGCGAAGCTGAAACGCGCGAAGATGGCGCGGCGGGACAGGCGGCGCTAGTCGCCGCCCGACGCCTTGACGCCGTCCATGGCGAAGCCGGCGATCACCTTCACGCAGCTGTCGGCGTCGCCGGATTCGCATTTCACGATGTCGATCCAGCTGTCGACCTTGCTGACTTTGTCCAGCACCGTCGCAACCCCCGCCGCGACGCCGCCGCCGCCCGCCACGGCCCCGACCAGCGGTCCCTGAAACGACCCCAGAAACAGCTTGCGCTTGAAGGCCCGGCCGCGCGCCGCGAATTCGCTTTGCGACATGACCGGATTCTTTTTCAAGGCGCGCTTGATGAATGTCTTTTCGAAATCCGAAAATTCCCGCTTGTTTCGCCAGAAGAACGGCACATAGACGAGGTGGTATTCGCGCGTGCCCCGGAAAAACCAGAACTGCTCGTACCCCTTCCATTTCAAGCCGCGGTCTTCCCAGATCCAGGTGAATTGAAGGCCGCGGGTCCAGGGGGCGATCTGGTGACCAGCCATGCGTTCGTAACCGGACAGGCCGCCGGCGCCCTGCGTCGCTGCGTTGGCGAGTCCCCTGGCAAGGGCTTTCAACAGCCCCTCGGCGTCGAGATCGGACATGTCATTCTCCATCAATCGAGTTTCGGAAACAAAGTCTATCTATCCACCGCGCGGATCAGCTGACGGTCGAACACCCGCATCACCCGGCGCAGGTCATGGCCGCGTTTCAGGATCCGCCCATCCATGGCGATCACGCTGTACTGGCCCTGACGCCCGGCGTGTTTGGGGTGTTTCTCGACCCGGTAGACCGGGTGTTCCGAGGCGCGGCGAAAAATCGAGAACACCGCCGCGTCGCGCAGGTGGTCGATGGCGTAATCCTTCCATTCGCCCGCCGCCACCATGCGCCCGTAAACGGTGAGAATCACGCTCAGTTCGGTGCGGTGAAAGGCGACGAGGTCGGGTTGGCGGCGGCTGGTCGCCGACGCGCCATGGGCGGGGGAATCAAAAGGCGTCGGAAAATCCATGCTCCAGCTTGCAACGGCGGCGGGCGGATTGGCAAGTGATGCGATTGGCGGGCGCCGCCATGCGGGATCGGCGCCGCGCGCAGGCGTTTCCCGCTTGCCAGCGGGCGCGGCGCGCCTTTAGCTCGGCGCGAAGGCCAGACAGGGAGACAGCGCATGACCCATCAGCGAACGCGGGATTTTCAGACGCCGGGGCGTTCCACGGTGATCGCCGCCAACGGCATGTGCGCGACGTCGCATCCGCTGGGGGCCAAGGTGGCGGTGGACATGCTGGAGCGCGGCGGCAACGCGGTGGACGCCGCCATCGCCGCGGCGACGCTGCTTGGCATCTGCGAACCGCAGATGACCGGCATCGGCGGCGACTGCTTCATCCTGCTGCGCAAGCCCGACGGCGAGGTGCTGGGGCTGAACGGATCGGGGCGCGCCCCCGCCGGCCTGTCGGCGCAGGCGCTGCGCGACGCGGGTCACGCGGAAATGCCGATTCGCAGCGCCCATGCGGTGACCGTGCCCGGCGCCGTGGACGCCTTCGACCGGCTGTCGCGCGATCATGGGCGGCTGGGTTTGGCCGCCAGCCTCGCCCCCGCGATCCGCTACGCCGAGGAGGGCGTGCCCGTGGCCCCGCGCGTCGCCTTCGACTGGGCGGCCTCGGCGGACAATCTGTCGGGCGCGGCGCGCAAGGCGTATCTGCTGAACGGCAAGGCCCCGCGCGAAGGTCAGGTGTTCCGCGCCCCCGGACAGGCCGAAGTTCTGCGCCTGATCGCCGAAAAGGGCCGCGCCGGGTTCTACGAGGGCGCGGCGGCGCAGGACATGGTGGCCTCGCTCAACGCCCTTGGCGGGACGCATGCGCTGGCCGATTTCGCCGCCGTCGCCTGCGATTACGTCACCCCGGTGTCGGGCGATTATCGCGGCGTCGAACTGGTGGAGATGCCGCCCAACGGGCAGGGCGCCACGGCGATCCTGTTGGCCGGGATCCTCAGCCATTTCGATCTCGGCGCGCTCGATCCCTTCGGCGCCGAACGCGCGCATCTGGAGGCCGAGGCCACCAAGCTCGCCTATGACGCGCGCAACCGTTTCATCGCCGATCCGGCGCGCGGCGATCTGCGGCTGGCGCACATGATCGCCGAGGCCACCGCCGAAAAGCTCGCGGCGCTGATCGACCCGGCGCGCGCCATGGCCGACCCGGGCGGCGTGTCCGAGGCGGTGCACAGGGAAACCATCTATCTGACGGTGGTCGATCGCGACCGCATGACGGTGTCGCTGATCTATTCGATCTTTCACAGTTTCGGTTCGGGGCTGGCCTCGGAGCGCTACGGCATCCTGTTCCAGAACCGCGGCGCCGGGTTCACGCTTGCGCAGGGGCATCCCAACGAGGCGGCGGGGGGCGTGCGCCCCATGCACACCATCATCCCGGCGATGCTGCGCCGCGACGGCGAGATCGCCAGCGCCTTCGGGGTCATGGGCGGCGCCTATCAGCCCTGCGGCCATGCGCGCTACCTGACCAATCTGGTGGATTACGGCATGACGCCCCAGATCGCCATGGACGGCCCGCGCAGCTTTTTCGAAAAGGGCGCGCTGATGCTGGAGCGGGGCTACACGGGCGCGGTGCGCGCGCGGCTGGCGGAGATGGGCCACAAGGTCGTCGACGCCGACGGTCCGATCGGCGGCAGTCAGGCCATCGACATCGACTGGCGGGGCGGGGTGCTGCGCGGCGCGTCGGATCCGCGCAAGGACGGCTGCGCGCTCGGTTACTGAGCCGGGGAGGGAGGCCGGTCCGCCGTCGGGCATTCAGTGGCAGTTGAGCGCCTCGATCACGTATTGGCCGCCATGGAGTTCGCCGAACAGGTCGGCGACCTCCGGATGGCCGACGGGTTCGCCGCTGTCGTCGGGCAGCAGGTTCTGCTCCGAGACATAGGCGTGATAATAGCTCGATTCGTTTTCGGCCAGCAGGTGATAGAACGGCTGGTCCTTGCGCGGGCGGCGATCCTCGGGGATCGAGGTCCACCACTCCTCGGTGTTGGCGAAGACCGGGTCCACGTCATAGACCACGCCGCGGAACGGGTGGTGGCGATGCCGCACGACCTGGCCGATGCCGAATTTGGCATGCGCCTGCAGCGGCGCGTCGGTCTCGTGTGTCTGGTTCATCGTCGCGGCCAATTCTGCTGTCCTCCGGCGTCTGCCTGCTACCTAATCCGCACGCGGGCGCATGTCCATGCCCCGCGCGGCGCAAGGCGATTTGCGTCGCCGCCGGCGCGGTTTGGCGATTTCGGCGTCGCGGGCTATACTGACGCGCGACTGCGAGCAGACCAACCGGCCCCGCAAGAGGGCGAACAGGACCAATTGCCATGCTTTCGAGGAAAGCGACGGGCGGCTTGCTGCTGCTGGCCACGCTGGCCGGCTGCGCCAGCAACAGCCGCCCCGCCAATGTCGAGAACGCCTGCGCGATCTTCGACGACCGCCCGCACTGGGCCCGCGCCATCCAGCGCTCCGCCGACAAGTGGGGCGCGCCGCCGGATGTGCAGATGGCGATCATCTGGAAGGAATCGAGTTTCACGCCGGACGCGCGGCCGGGGAAGAAATACGTGCTCGGGGTGATCCCCTGGGGGCGGCGATCCTCGGCCTACGGCTTCAGCCAGGCGATCGACGGCACCTGGGACTGGTATCGCCGGGAAACCGGCAACAGCGGCGCCGATCGCGACGATTTCGACGACGCCGCGGATTTCGTCGGCTGGTACATGGCCCGCACCAGCCGGGTGAACGGCATCGCCATGACCGACGCCTACAACCAGTATCTGGCCTATCACGAGGGCCAGGCGGGCTGGCGCAAGGGCACGTGGCGCCAGAAGCCCTGGCTGACCCGGGTCGCGGGACAGGTGCGGATCAAGGCCGACCAGTATCGCCGCCAGATCGAGGTCTGCGGGCTCGACGCCTAGGTTTTTCCGGGCGGAGTTCGGGACGTCAGCGGTCCTCGGCGCGGCGATGGGCCCAGACATGGCTGCATTGAAAATGCCAGCCCCTGAGCGCCCCGGCGGCGAGCTGCGGGCGCGACGCCCACGCCGCCGTCACCTCCCACGGCGTGGCGCCACAGCCCTTGACCACGATGTCAACGGCCGAAACCGCGCGGTTGCCGGCGAAATCCCGGGCGCCCCGCTGGGTCGGGTGTCCCACTGGATGCAGCGCCATTCCAGCGGCGCCCCGAGATGCGCGGCGTTCGGGCCGATGCCGGCCTCGATCATCGGCTCCGGCCTCGTCAGCCGCTGCTCGACGCCCAAGCCCGCGGCTTTCTGGTTCCCCGCCACCGCCAGCCGGTTGACCAGATCCGCGGCGCGCGCCGCGGTTTCAATCGGTCAAGGACAGTCACCCGCGATGATGGCCGCTAGACGGCGGGCGCCGAAGCGCTTGCGCGCCCCCGCGCCAGCGCTTAGGACTCGGCCCCGCAACAACAATGGCAGGGCGACGCGCATGATCTCCGGCAACCAGATCCGGTCTGACTTTCTCGACTTCTTCGGCGGGCGCGATCACGAGATCATCGCCTCCTCGCCGATCGTGCCGCGCAACGATCCGACGCTGATGTTCGTCAATTCGGGCATGGTGCAGTTCAAGGACATCTTCACCGGCGCCGAAACCCGCCCCTGCAAGCGCGCCGTCACCTCGCAGAAATGCGTGCGCGCCGGGGGCAAGCACAATGATCTCGACAATGTGGGCTACACCGCGCGCCATCACACCTTTTTCGAAATGCTGGGGAATTTTTCCTTCGGCGACTATTTCAAGGAGGCGGCGATCGAACAGGCCTGGACGCTGTCGACCGACGTGATGGGGCTCGACCCCGAAAAGATCATCGCCACGGTGCACGCCTCGGACGAAGAGGCGGCGTCGCTTTGGGCGCGCATCGCCGGGCTGCCGGAGCAGCGCATCATCCGCATCGAGTCCGACGACAACTGGTGGCGCATGGGCGACACCGGCCCCAACGGCCCCTGCACCGAGCTGTTCTACGATCACGGCCCGGACATCGCCGGCGGCCCGCCGGGCAGCCCGGACGAGGACGGCGACCGTTTCGTGGAATTCTGGAACCTGGTGTTCATGCAGTTCGAGACCCATGCCGACGGGTCCTCGACGCCGCTGCCCAGACCCTCGGTCGACACCGGCATGGGGCTGGAGCGCATGACCGCCATTCTCCAGGGCGTGCACAACAATTACGACACCGATCTGTTCACGCCGATCATCGCCGCGAGCGCCGAGCTGACCGGGCAGGCGCCCCACGGGCCCATGGCGACCTCGCATCGCGTGGTCGCCGACCATCTGCGCTGCGCCGCCTTCCTGATCGCCGAGGGGGTTCTGCCCTCCAACGAGGGCCGGGGCTACGTGCTGCGCCGGATCATGCGCCGCGGCATGCGCCACGCGCATCTGCTGGGCGCGAAGGATCCGCTGATGCATCGCCTGGCCCCGGCGCTGATCGATCTGATGGGCGGGCATTACACCGAACTGCGCGACGCCGATGCGCTGATCCGCGAGACCCTGCGCGCCGAGGAAGACCGGTTCAAGGCGACGCTGGACCGGGGGCTGAAGCTGCTGGACGCGGAGATCGACGCGCTGGCCGAGGGCGCGGCGCTGCCCGGCGCGACCGCGTTCAAGCTGTATGACACCTTCGGCTTTCCGCTGGACCTGACCGCCGACATCCTGCGCGGAACCGGGCGCTCGGTGGATCAGGCCGGCTATGACGCGGCGATGGCGGCGCAGAAAGCCGCCGCGCGCGCCGCCTGGTCGGGCACCGGCGACGCGGGCACGCAAAAGCTTTGGTTCGACATTCGCGACCGCGTCGGCGCGACGGAATTCCTCGGCTACGCCGACACCCGCGCCTCGGCGCGGATCACCGCGCTGGTCCGCGACGGGGTCGCGGTCGATCACGTGACCTCGGGCGACGATTTCGACATGGTGGTCAACCAGACGCCGTTCTACGCCGAACAGGGCGGGCAGACCGGCGATCGGGGCCGCGCCGTCACCGACGCGGGCGTTGAGATCGAGATCCTCGACACCCAGAAACGCGCCGACGGGGTGCATGTGCACGCGGCGCGGCTGGCGGCCTCGGACGCCGCGCATGTGGTCTCGGTGGGCGAGAGCGCGTCGCTGCAGGTGGACCACGCCCGGCGCATGGCGCTGAACGCCCATCACTCGGCGACGCATCTGCTGCACGAGGCGCTGCGGCGCAGACTTGGCGACCACGTGGCCCAGAAGGGTTCGCTGGTGGAGCCGGACCGCCTGCGATTCGACATATCCCATGGCCAGCCGATCCCGCTTGCGGACATCGCCGCCATCGAACGCGAGGTCAACGCCCGCATCCGCGGCTGCACGCCGGTGGAGACCCGGATCATGGCCATAGACGAGGCGCGCGAGGCCGGCGCGAGGGCGTTGTTCGGCGAGAAATACGGCGACGAAGTGCGCGTTGTCGCCATGGGCGGGACCGATGCCGGCGCCAACATCCCCTATTCCATCGAACTCTGCGGCGGAACCCACGTGAAGAACACCGGCGAGATCGGGTTCTTCCGGCTGCTCAAGGAGGAAGGCCTCGCCGCCGGCGTGCGCCGGATCGAGGCGGTGGCCCATCGCGCCGCCGAAGACCATGCCGGGCGTCAGGCGCGCCTCGTCGCCAATGTCGCGACGGTCCTGCACGCGGCCGACACGGAGATCGAGACCCGCCTGAAATCCCTGGTGGCGGAGAAGCGCGCGCTCGAGGCGGAATTGTCCGAGACGAAGAAAAAGCTGGCCACCGGCGGGGCGGGCGGCGGCGACGTTGAGCGATTGGGCGACGCGTCGCTGACGCTGCGCGAGGTTGAGGGCCTGAACCCGAAGGAAATGAAGTCGGCGGTTGACGAATTGCTGGCCGCCGCGCCCGGCGTCGCGGCGCTGGCGGCCGGGACCGGGGGCAAGGGATCGCTGGTGGTCGGCGTCTCGCCCGAATTCGCCGATCGCGTCGATGCGGTGACGTTGGTGCGCGCGGCGGCGCCGGCGCTCGGCGCCAAGGGCGGCGGCGGTCGGCCGACCATGGCCCAGACCGGCGGCCCCAACGGCGCGGGCCTCGCCGAGGCGCTGAAGGCGGTTGGCGACGCGGCGCGCGCCGCCCTCGCCTGACGCGGTTCGCCACGCGCGCGAGGGGGTCGAGTCGGGCGCCGGCGCCGCATGTCCGGGCTGCGCCCGGACGGTTTTGCTGCGCAAAACCCTGCGGGCCTGCCCGCAGATGCGGCGTGACCTCCGCCCCCGGCGGCGGCGTCGGCGCGCTCAGGCGATGTCGAATCCCGCCTCGCCGAGCGCACCCAGCGAAAAACGCAGCCGCGCCGGGCCGGTGATGGCGTGCGGCGCCAGATGCGCGCCGAGCAGCAGCACCGATCCCGCCGCCACGGTCTCGCCCAGCAGGTTGAATCGCGTGGCGATGAAGGCCGCGGCGTCCAGCGGATGCATGGGCGCCGCCCCGCGCCGGTCGAGGATCACCTCGCCGTCCCGGGTGACGATCGATCGCAGATCGTCGGGATCGACGTCGCCGGGCGGCAGGCCGGGTCCGCCCAGCACCAGCCCGGCGTTGAAAATATTGCTGGCGATCATCGCGCGCGGCGAGGCGTCGCCGACCTCGCGACGGTCCAGCAGTTCGAAGGCCGGATGCAGCCGCGCGATCGCGTCCGCCACGCTGGCGCGATCATGGCCGCCCGCGCGCGGCGCCAGATCCGCGCCCAACACCGCCGCGATCTCGGGTTCGATGGCGAAGCTGCGGTAATCGCCGGCCCGCAGCGTCGCCTCGCCCCGGCGGATGAGATCTCTGGGAATGCAGCCCACGCCCGGCTCGGACAGCCCCATCTGCGTCATCTGCGCCTCGGTGTTCCAGGCGATCTTGCGCCCGCCGACGCCGCCATGGGCGCCCGCATGCCGCGTCACCATCGCCGCCTGCGCCGCGTAGGCGGCGGCGAGATCCGGGATCTCGGCGCCGAAATCGCGAAACGGCGCGGCGCCAAGCGCATCGGCGGCGATGGCGGCGCCGATCTCTTCCAGACGGGCGGAAGCGGTCATGTCCTGTCTCCTGAAGCGGCAATCATGATCGGCGATACCACGAATGGCCATCAGGCGCGAGGCGCCGCCCGCGCGCCTTTCCCGTCGTCGCGTCAGGGGCTTGCCGCGTCGCGGCGCCTGGGCCACCATGGCGCGCCATCAAGGAGACGCGCCATGACCAAGCTTCCCGGACTGCACCGACTCTACGTCACCTCCACCGCGCCCAACCCGCGCCGGGTGCTGGCTTTCCTCGCCGAGAAGGGCGTCAGCGTCGACATCGTCGAAATCGACATGGGCAAGCGCGAACATTACGCCGCCGATTACGTGGCCCGCGCCGGCGCGCCGGTGATCCCGGCCATGGAACTGGAAAACGGCGTGATGCTCACCGAAAGCGTCGCCATCTGCCGCTATGTGGAGGCGCTGCACCCGTCGCCCAACCTCATGGGCGCCGATCCGCTGGAGGCGGCGGTGATCGAGATGTGGCAGCGCCGGGTGGAGTTTCAGCTGATGCTGCCGGTGGGGTTCGTGTTCCGCCACGGGCATCCGAGCATGCAGGGGCTGGAGGATCAGGTCCCGGCCTGGTCCGAGGCCAATCGCTCCCGGGTGCTGCGCGGACTGGAGATGCTTGACCGGCGGCTTGCGACCAGCGATTTCGTTGCCGGGGACCGCTTCACCATCGCCGACATCACCGCCTGGCTGTCGCTGGATTTCATGCGCGTGACCCGGATCCAGGCCCCCGAGGAACTGGAATCGCTGCGCCGCTGGCAAGCCAAGCTCGCCGATCGCCCCGGGTTCCAGCGCCCGGCGCGGGGCTGAATCGCCGCGCCGGCGGACCGTGCCGATGGGGACAATGGGGTCGGGGCCTGGCGACGGGTCTCAGGCGCGCATGCGGTCCTGGTATTCCTGGCGCGCCTCGACCGAAAGCATGAACTTGTCGCCGTCAACCCTGAGCAGCGAGCCGGTGCGGATCAACTTGCCGAAAGCCCGGATCCGGGCTTCGGCGCCGTGGCGGCGGATATCCTCCATGTCGCCGAAAATCTCCATCAGCTCGGTGCGGGTGAACCGGCCCAGCCCCCGAACCAGCGTCGCGAAGGCGGCGGCGGCCTCCAGTTGGCCCAGCAGGTCCTCGGCGCCGAAATGCGCGGCGAAGCGGCTGGGCGAAAGGCCGGTTTCGGTTTGCATCTCCTCGTTCAGCGTCATGTCGCGATCGCCGGCGCCCGTGTCGAGGCCTGTATCGGGGCCTGTATCGAGGCCTGTATCGGGGCGGATGATGCGCAGCTTGCCGCCCGGCGGACGGGCGCCGGATTGATCGTCGAGGTTGAGCGGCGACAGCGCGCGCTCGACGATCTCCTCGACGCTGGCGCCTTCGGGCAAGGGGGCGTCGGGCGGCGCCGGCGGGGCGTTGGCGACGCCGCCGGGCGCGGGGTCCGGAGGGGCGTGGGGCGCCGCCAGATCGGGCGACAGGTAGAGCGGCGCCTCGTCTTGCGGCGCTGGCGGGCTGTCTGACCGTTGATCTGGCCGGTTCGGCGGCTGGCCGTAGGGTTTCTGGGTGAAAAAGGCGTCAAGTCGGTCGCCGATATCGCTGGGGATCGAACTGTGCGGGATCATCCCCGGTCCGCTGCGCGGCGTCAGATCGGGATCCGGCGCCACCGGCGCCGCCCCCGCGGGAACGACCGGATCCGGGCGCGGCGGCGCGGGGGCGGCAGGGGGGCCTGAAACGGGCGCGGCCGCGGCGGGCGGCGTCTGCGCCGCGGGCTGGTGCAGGGGCGCGTCGTCGGGCGGCGCGGTCGGTTTGCGGCCCACCAGACGCGACAGCAGCCCGCCCTTGCCGGCATGGCGGCGCGCGGGGTCGTCATGGCCCGGCGGCGCGAGGCTGGCGCCCTCGGCGAAGGCGCTGCGCGCCGCCTGCATGCGCCGGGCCGCTTCGGCGTCGGGACCGGCGTCGGGACCGGCGTCGACGGCGAATCCGGCGACGGGCGCGCCGGGGGCGGGCCCGGCAGGGCCGGAGGGGGTGACGGCGGTGGGCGCGCCGGGCGCGGGCGGCGGCGGTTTCAAGGCGTCGGACGGCGCGGGCCTGAGCGGCGGGCTGCGGTCCATGGCGGCGTCGAACACCAGCGGAGGGCGCCCCCCCCCGTCGTCGTCGGCGCCCGGGCGGGACGCGCCTGAAGCGGGGCCGAATTTCGGCGTCCATTCCGATGCGCGCCGATCCGGCGCGGCGGCGGGCGGCGCACCGTGCGCTGTGTCGGAGGGTGGGCCGGGCGCCGAGTCGGGGGGGGCGTTGGGGGGGGCGTCGGGCCTTGAGTCGGGCCTTGAATCGGGCCTTGAATCGGGGGGCGGGCTGATGACGATGGCGGCGTCGGCCGGGTCGTGGCTCAGCGCCACGTCGAGCGCCGCCATGCGCGCCTCCAGCCGGTCCTTCACCAGACGTTCGAGATCGGCGCCGTGGGGCATGCCGTCGAGCGCGCCAAAACGCGGATGGCGTTCCGAGGCCTCCTGACAGATTTCCATCACGCTCCGCAAAAGCTCAAGCGGGTTGTCGAGGCCTTCGATCACGCAGGAGAAGGACCCGTAATTCACGCTCAAACGCCTGTTCTTCGTCACGCTGGTCTCCTTTGCCGCGCCTGACGTCGCAGCGCCTCGGCGAAGGGTGGTCGATTTCCGCTGCGCGGTCAATGATTGCGGATCGTGAATATGATCACGATCCCGCGGCGCCGCCAGCGCGTTGACTGGCAGGCGCCGACAGGGCAGTGAAGGCCCATGGACAGGCCGGATGAAAAGGACATCGTCTTTGACGCGCCGACCCTGCTGCTGGGCGGCGGGCCGGTGGCGCAGGGGGATCTGGCGGCGATGCGGGCGCGGAGCGGCGCGCTGGTGGCCGCCGATGGCGGCGCCAACCGGTTGCTGGACGGGCCGCTGCGCCCGGACGCGGTGATCGGCGACATGGACAGCGTGGCGCGGCCCGAGATCTGGGAGCGGGCGGGCGACGTGCGGTTCCTGCGCCTGGCGGATCAGGACAGCACCGATCTGGAAAAATGCCTGCGGCTGGTGCGCGCGCCGCTGCTGCTGGGGCTGGGGTTTCTGGGCGGGCGCATGGATCATTCGCTGGCGGCGCTGCATGCGCTGCTGGCGCATGAGGCGCGGCGCGTTCTGCTGCTGGGCGCGGGCGACGTGGCGTTCGCCGCGCCGCGGCGCTGGCGGGCGCGGCTGGCGCCGGGCGCGGTGGTGTCGGTGTTCCCGCTGCGCGCCTGCGTGGCGCTGCGCTCGCGCGGGCTGCGCTGGCCGCTGGAGGCGCTGGCGCTGGAGGCGGGCGGGACGATCGGCACCTCGAACATGGCCGAGACGGCGCAGGTGGCGATCGATTTCGACCGCGCCGGCGCGGTGATCCTGCTGGAACGGCGCTGGCTGGACGCGGCGATCGACAGCCTGCCCGGCGCGCCGGTCGCCGTCAGCCCGGCGCGCCGGGCAGGCGGTCGAGCGCCGCGTCCCGCCAGCGCCGTTCCAGCAGGCTCACCGCGCCGGCGCGGGCGTAATCGATAGCCACCGGCGCCGTCTCGGCCCAGGTCGAGGTGCCGATCGTCCCG
>NZ_JBWOMN010000028.1:0-2052 GCF_056449545.1 Oceanicella sp.
TTGCGTTTTCTCGTCCGCCATCGCGTCAATCCGATCTCACCAGGCCGGAAAACGCCGCCACCGCCAGCAGGCTGAGCCCCCAGCCAAGCGCGATGTGCAGCCACAGATACCAGCGGGCCCCGGCGCCCAGCCATGTGTTTTCGTCAGGGATCCAGTATTCCTGCATCTCAAGATTGACGACAGGCAGAAGCGTGTCGATGGAATAGATCCAGGGCGTGAACGTCGGATAGCTGCCGGCTTCCGGCTGCCGGAGATAACAGGCGCGCTGCGCTTCGCCATGGTCCGCCCGGCCGCTTGCGATGCGTTTTCGCGAGGCGAGGTAAAGCCGCTGCCCGATCTCCTTGCCGCACAGCACCCATTCGGGCGATCTCAGCACGAAGGCGTTGTTTGGCTTGACGGCGTCGAAGGCCGAGGCCGCCCAGAAGAACGCAAAACCGATTGCGAATGGAACCAACAGCCACCCGAAGGCGCGTCTTGGCCGATAGCCGAACCGGATGGAGTGGTCCAGGAAAAAGTCCTTGAACCGGGCAAGTTGCCTTTGGAATGGAGTCAGATCAGCCAGCCGCGCCCGCCGCTGCAAGCGCTCCTTCTCGATCAACACGATGCGCGCATCGGCGCCATGCCCCATCTCGCGCAGCACCTTGGCAAGCTGCTCATAGGGCTGCGGCCAGAAATCCTGCTTAAGTTGGGCCGGTTTCTGAAGCGCCAGCCAGTCTAGCCGCGCCCTGGCATCCACCGGTCCACCCATGAAGGCGCCGTAACGGCACCGGTAGAGAATGAGGTTTCCCGGTCCCGGCCAACAGGCGCGATCATCGTTGATATGCCCGATGCGCGCCCCCAAAAGGTCCAAACACCCTTCGATATGTGCGCCATTCCGCAGAAAGAACGCGCCGCCAATTTCGGCGTTGTCGGCGCTCAGCGCGCCCCCGCCGGGCTGCACGAACCTCGCGCCCTCGCAGTCGAGATCGCCGCCCAGCTTCGCGCCCAGCAGCCGCGCCTTGCCGCGCACCGTCACCTTGCGCAGGAAAACGCTGCCGCGCGCCTCGAGCCCGTCTGCGATCAGCGCGCCCCCTTCAGTCCACTCGAACGTCGCGCAGTTGCAGGAAAGGTCGCCGCCCAGCTTCGCCCCAATCAATCGAACCACGCCGAGCACCTTTGCGCAGTTCAGGGAAACGAAGCCGCGCACCTGAACCCCGTCGGCGTACAGCGCGCAGTCACCGGACCGCTCGAACGTTGCACCGATGCACTCGAGGTTGCCGCCGATCTTCGCGCCCAGTAGCCGCGCGCCCCCGCGCACTGTCACCCGGCGCAGCAGAACGCTTCCTTGCACCTCAAGCCCGTCGGCGCTCAGCGCGCAGTCATCGGGCCGCTCGAACATCGCGCCGTCACAGATGAGGCTACCGCCCAGCTTCGCGCCCAGTAGTTGAATCTCCCCGCACAGCTTAGTTTCGCGCAAAATCATAGTGCCGCGTGCTACGAGCCTATCGGCGTTCAGGCCCGGAAGCGCGCTATGGTTGAGAATCAGGTTGTCGATCGAGGCGGATTGCAGCACCGGCGCGGCGTCGAAGCGACAGCTAATAAGCACAACATCGCGCGGAATGCGGCAGCCTTCGAGGTCGAGCGCGCCGGTGATCCAGGCGCCCAGCACCCGAACGCCTTTTTCGTGCGGCGCCGCGCCCGGATCCTTGGCGAGGATGATGTGGCGCAGCACCTTCGCGCGCACCTTGCGGCTTTCATCGCCGAGATCGGGCAGCTTGTCGCCAAGCTCAACGTTCACCCCATTCCCGACCTGCGCCGCGATCATCGCCTCGGCGGGCAGCAATTTCCCAAAGGCCTGCCTTAGCGTCGCCATTCCGGGTTCTCCCTCCGGTCAATCGCTCGGGAAATTCGACTTCGTCTCCCGAACGAGCCTCATCCGCGCCGCAATCCGCAACGCCATGCTGGCATCCATGCTGCGATCCGGCAACACCGGGTCGTAGGCGGCGCGCAGCAGCGCCGCGCACCACGGTTTTATCAGCGCCTCGCCCTGCGCCAGCGCCACCGGGGGATCGG